>JAYTMF010000225.1:0-8262 GCA_043728755.1 Flavobacteriales bacterium | reverse complement strand
ATGTGTTGCTGCTATTGAGAACACCACTGAGCTGTTGCAATTGCTTAAGTAAAGCTGTGCTTGTAACTATGAATTTCATATAAATTTCTATCTAATGAGGCGGCAAATATAGTCGGCAGAAGTCGCCCCGAAAATCTAATAAATCTCTTGGTTATTAACACTGGGATTATCGGATTATAGGATTGCGGGATTATACCGATTGGACAAGTGTAATAGTCCAATTTTTGCTTCGCCAGATTGAACTAAACACTTGTATCCATCGGCATTTACCACTATATGATTTCTAAAACATTGGCCCGTTTTATAAATCACATTGATATTAGATGGATTCCGCATCTTCCAATTTGCAAATTCTTATGTATCCAAATGAAAAACCCCGAATTACTTCGGGGTCTTTTTATAAAATCTGATTTGATTAGGCAATCGATAATTTCTTCTCGAGATCGTCCAGATATTTTCTGAAATGCTTGTCTGTCTCTTGAAGATTGTTCACTGTGCGGCAAGCGTGCAACACTGTAGCGTGGTCTTTGCCTCCGCAATGTGCTCCTATGCTTGCAAGGCTGCTCTTGGTCATCTTCTTGGCGAAATACATCGCGATTTGACGAGCCTGAACGATTTCGCGCTTGCGTGTTTTGCTCTTCAGCAATTCTATCGGAAGATCGAAGTAGTCGCACACCACTTTCTGGATGTAATCAATGCTCACTTCTCTCGCAGTGTTCTTCACGAACTTGTCGATCATCTGCTTGGCAAGATCCAAGGTGATGGCTTTCTTGTTCAGTGATGATTGTGCGATCAAAGAGATCAAAGCGCCTTCGAGTTCGCGCACATTTGAGGTGATGGAATAGCCGAGGTATTCTACAACTTCATCCGGAAGTTCGATTCCATCAGCATACATTTTCTTCTTGAGGATAGCGATGCGCGTTTCAAGGGAAGGAATCTGTAGATCTGCGCTGAGTCCCCACTTGAAGCGACTCAATAAACGCTGCTCCATTCCTTGCATCTCTACCGGCGGCTTATCACTCGTAATGATAATCTGCTTGCCAGTTTGATGAAGGTGATTGAAAATATGGAAGAATACGTCTTGTGTTTTTTCTTTACCACTGAAGAATTGAACATCATCAATAATAAGAACGTCGATCATTTGGTAGAAATGCGTAAAGTCGTTCACGGTGTTGTTCTTCACTGCATCAATAAATTGATGAGTAAATTTTTCGCTACTGACATAAAGAACAGTTTTGCTTTCGTTCTTATTCTTTATCTCAATACCTATTGCGTGAGAGAGATGCGTTTTTCCAAGTCCAACACCACCATAAATAAGGAGAGGGTTGAAAGCGGTACCACCCGGCTTGTTGGCTACAGCATAACCGGCACTGCGCGCCAATCTGTTGCAATCACCTTCAATGAAATTCTCGAAAGAATAATTCGGATTCAAATTAGAATCTACCTGCATCTTTCTCAAACCCGGAATGATGAACGGATTTCTGATCGGTGATTCACCAAGATCCAGAGGCATTGTCACTGGGCTATTTTTCACAGCCTTGCGATTGCTTGTTGGAACTTTAATGGTGTAAGGGTTTGCGTTATTGTGGTTGTTCTCCATAATGATGGAGTACTCCAGTCGGCCTTCTGTACCCAGTTCTTTGCGAATAATCTTCTTGAGGAGTGTCACATAATGTTCTTCAAGCCATTCGTAAAAAAATTGAGACGGAACTTGTATCGTGAGAACGCTATCGTCTAACTTGACTGGTTTAATGGGTTCGAACCAGGTTTTAAATCCTTGTGGGCTCACATTGTCTTTGATAACCTCAAGACAATTTTTCCAAACCTGATTGTGGTCTTTCTTCATATAGGTTAGAACGGGCATATTGGTTAAATAAAATTTGTTTTGGCTGACTGATTCGACAAATATCGTCAATCGCTTCTATTGAGCGGCAAATGAATAATGAAAAAAGTGAAAAAAAAAAACGTTTCGCTATTGACTTATTGAAATGTTTGACTATTCAACATAATTTCAAAAGGGCTTGCAAAATGGGGATTTCTGACAGGTTGAAACTATTTGCTTCATGCTGACAACGGTAATTTACTAGCTGTTATCAATTTAGCACTTTCACATCAAATTCACGCCTGTTCAGGCTTTCAGTGAAAACATGTTTACGTTGTTCAAAAAAGCGAATTTCATTTTTCATGGAAATTTATTTTTTTACCTGAATTACCGACATTAGTCGAATGTTTCGTAACAATACCAAATTAAGAGTGCGATATGCAGAGACCGATCGCATGGGATATGCCTACTACGGCAATTACGCTATCTACTTCGAAGTGGCTCGTGTAGAGGCTTTGCGCGCCATCGGCATTACGTATAAATCGTTGGAAGATGAAGGCGTGCTACTACCGGTTGTAGAATTTCATATCAACTATTTTCTTCCTGCGCATTATGATGATGAACTCGAAATACGCACCATCATTCCTCAAATGCCCACTGCGCGCATCCGTTTCGAATACGAAACATTTCGCAATGATGAATTGCTGAATAAAGCATGGACAGAATTAGTCTTCGTGAACAAAGAATCGAGACGCCCCATGAAATGTCCCGATGACGTATTAGACAGATTGGACAAGTGTAATAATTCAAACTTTGCTTCGCCTGATTGAACTAAACACTTGTATCCATCGGCATTTACCACTGTATGATTTCTCAAACATTGCCCTGTTTTATAAATCACATGGGTATTAAATGCACTTTTGAAATATCCGGAGCGCTGAACTGTGTGCCTTTGAATTTGCAACGACGCGCAGTATGGATTCTCTATTCAATCTTTATAAGTCGACCATTACCTCTGATACTTTGATCAATATGATTTGGAATGCCGGAGTAATAAATATTCCCTGAAAATTCTATCAATGCGAAAAAATATCCACTCGTATTGATGTATACATTGTTGATGGAAGAATTGTTGACGAACGCATTGTTCGCCAATAATTTTTGCGCATCGATGATACCAACTCCCTGATTGAAGACATAGGTCACATCGCTTTGTCCCTTAGCGTATATGTCGCAGACGCCGGTATGTGTGACCAGCGTAGCCGTATCACAGTTCAAAACAAGTTCAATTTTTCCCGCCGCATTTCTGTTTTCAATTTTGAAATGAGAAGAACTCAGTGTGTTGATCGACTTGATATCACCTGTCCCGAAATTCTGAATGTCATCAAATTGCGGCGCATAAATTCTTACGATAATTCTCTTTTTGAATGAGCGCACAAAATTGCAGGTATTGTTATTCACGATTCTCAATTTGTGATCCTTCAGCTCTGTTTCAATATCCGGAATCAAATTTTTGGGTGCTGTGATCTCCACGAAATACGCTGTGGTATCATACAACTCAATCTGCACGTAATCTCTCAATTCTATCGAATCAAATTCTTCCATCGATCGCTTCACTGTGGTGAACTCACCCGCAGACTGAATGCAATCGGGCGCGTTTTCTTTGTTGCATGAAAAAAAAATGAGCAACACAATCACAAGTGTGATCCACCGAACCAATTCGTATAAACCCTCTAATCTGCTTTTCTTAAAACTCATTTATTATTCCTTATCTAACCAAATTCTCACTCCCAAAAGTGTTGCCCGGCAACAATGAAAACTAAACTATTAACTACATCCTCCACCCTATTCCCCATTCACCGTAATCTGCTTTTGCGAAATGTGTTTTCAATGTCAATTGTGTAAACAAATGTTCGTTGACGAAATATCGCAATCCAAACCGATGGTAAAACAATCCATCCAACTTGTAATTGTCGCGCATATAATATCCTTGTTGCAGCTTCAATTCAAAATCATTGAAGTGAAGTGTGTAAGAAAACAAGAGGCCATGTTGCACAGTGAATCCTTTGCTAACCGGAGATTCCAATTTACGATGCATCAACACTTGCAATGAGCTATTGTAAAAAACTTCATAACCCAATCCGAAAGAACTTTTATAATTAACGCGCTTTTCACCAAGCACACTGAAAACTCCAATACCATATTTCTTTCCATTAGCCGGTGGAATTTCTTTCAACCCTCCAACAACTGCAAAACTCACGTTGTACTTTTTCCATGCAGGTATCACAAGGTTCGGTAGAATCTCGGTTTCCCTTTTTTTGAAAATAAAATTCAAAAAGACACATGCGTTGTTGGTGCCGAGATTCGGCAATTGAAACGATCCGTTTGAAAAATGTGAAATACGAAATCCGGTTCTCAACTCCGAGTCCTTCCATCGCATCAACCTTGTTGAATACTGCAACGTCAAAGCGATGTTTCCGTGCGAACCAATCACAGCTGCTTGATGATTCGTTTCTAGATTCCAGATGCGGGTGCTGTATCCCATTCCCAAACCAAGGCCGAGCCAATGTTTATACTTCCTCTTCTTGTCGATTTGCACGATCTGAAGCTTTTCAACGCTTCTATTCAAGGGCAGGTTCAACAAAAACGAAATGGAATACTGTTGCCCAAGTTGTGTGGGATTTCCGGTATTGATAAAGCAAAAATCAACACCCTGTTCTGGTTGGTTGTAAGCCTGATGCCAATATTCTTTCCCCGACGCTTGTCGGAAAATTCCTACCTGAACACCGTATGAATGTCCTTGTATCAAATGTTGCATTGAAGATTGATGAGGCACAATAAATCCGTAATTCGGCTGAGCGTTGATCGCCCACGGCCGGATAGTTTGTG
The DNA here is from genome assembly GCA_043728755.1 of Flavobacteriales bacterium. GTDB lineage: Bacteria > Bacteroidota > Bacteroidia > Flavobacteriales_D > Sanyastnellaceae > JAIBBG01. The sequence continues at coordinate 3,551 of JAYTMF010000225.1, read as the reverse complement.
ACGACTCCTGTGAAAATATATCACCACAGAAAACGAGAAGAATGGATATGAAAAGGGCACCTTTCATTGCAGCCTCAAAATTAACAGTACACCTTCATATTATACCAATGTGATTTATAAAACAGGCCAATGATTGAGAAATCATACAGTAGTAAATGCCGATGGCTAGAAGTGTATAGTGCAATCTAGCGAAGCAAAGATTGAACTATTACACTTGTCCTCGACAGCATTCCTGTCGCTCGTACGAAAGTGAATTTTGTTCGAGACGCTTTACTCTTACATTTGGATCAAACCAAAAAAGAAATGAAACCAATTAAAGTCGCACTTTTCGCTTTCACAATGCTGATTGTTGAATGTACGTTTTCCCAAGCACTCACGCCGCCTACCATCACATTGCAAACTTTCAATACTACGCTATCTGTACCTGTAGGTATTTACAATAGTGGTGATCACAGGCTTTTTGTGCTGGAGCAGAATCAAGCCGACATTGAAATTCTTGACACGAACGGAACGTACATCGGCACCTTTCTGGACCTTACGGGACTTGTATCAACCGGAGGCGAACGAGGATTGCTCGGGCTTGCTTTTCATCCTGATTATCTCAACAATGGATATTTTTTCGTCAACTACACCAACACCATCGGCAGTACTGTCATTGCGCGGTATCAAGTGAGCGCTAATCCACAAGTGGCAAATCCTGCTTCAGCATCCATCCTACTCACTATCACACAGCCGTTCACCAATCACAACGGCGGACACATTGCATTCGGACCGGATGGCTATTTATATATAGGCATGGGAGATGGTGGCAGCGCAGGTGACCCTGGTGGTCGATCGCAAAACCCTTTGGTATTGCTCGGAAAAATGCTTCGCATTGACATCGACAATGGACTACCTTACACCATTCCGGCAAGTAATCCTTACTTCGAACAAACAGACACACTTCCCGAAATCTGGGCGCTTGGCATGCGTAATCCGTGGAAATTCAGTTTCGATCGACTCACCGGTGATATGTGGATCGGCGATGTTGGTCAAGGCACACAGGAAGAAATTGACTTCGAAGCAGCAGGTTCACCCGGAGGCAAAAACTGGGGATGGAAATGTTATGAAGGAAACGTGAGCTACTCCACTGCCGGTTGCCAGCCCATGTCGTTTTATGATTTTCCTGTGCAAGTACATACCCATGCCGAAGGATATTGCTCCATCACAGGCGGTGTCGTGTACCGCGGGCATTCATTTCCTGCACTGAACGGTTTATACTTCTTCACGGATTATTGCACAGGACTCATCATGAGTTTGTATCCCAATGGCTCGGGAGGATATATCGAAACAAACATGTTCTCAACGGGTGCGGGTGTTGTTGCCTTCGGCGAAAGCAGCGCAGGAGAAGTCTATGTGGCAAAAAACACCAACACCATTTACAAACTTGCCGACTCATGTCCTTTTTATCCGGATATCACAAGCAATGGTGCCGGGGTATTGCAAAGCGCAGCGGGTACAAACTACTGGTGGTATCGCAATGATTTGATTATCCCGGGAGCTACGCAGGCTACCTACACTCCCACTTTGGCCGGCACTTATTATGCACGCGTAAGCAATGGCACCTGCACAAGACAAACCAACTCCATATCATGGATCATCGTCGAAGGAATTGGTGGATGCACATACGCGAATGCGACCAACTATGATTCGACAGCAGAGGTTGATGATGGCTCGTGTCTGTTTAGCGTGAATTGCGATTGCCCTGCTGACCTAAACGTAGATGGTATCATCACCGTCGAAGATCTTATTCTTTTTATGGGTGTATTTGGGACGTCTTGTAATTAAATGAATGAAATATTAAGCTTGATCGGAGTGTGACTTTTGCATAGAAAAATTTTCCATTTTTGGGTAATCTAAATTTTCACTCATCACATTTCATTCAAGGAAGGTAGGTGCGGTTTGTTGCAATCGCTAACTTAGCAGTGTAAATAAATTCAATTAATTGAAATCATCTCCTGTCAAATGGCCCGTCTATGCCAAGCTATCGATTGTAACAATTGGTATGCTCGCTTTTTTCTTCATACTCTATATCGGAAAGGAAATTATTGTCCCACTTATTTTCTCTATAATTATTGCGATCCTGTTGAATCCAATTGTCAATTTTCTATGCAAAAAGAAAATAAACAGGATTCTCGCTATCACACTTGCTGTTGTTACAGCCTTTGTTATTCTTGCATCGATTGCGTTTCTGATCATCACTCAAATTTCCACCTTGAATGATTCAATCCCCTTGCTGAAGGAAAAACTCACAGGCATGTTTGATGAAAGCATCATTTGGATTTCTAATAATATGAACATTAGTCATTCTAAAATAAAGGGATGGATCAATGATACCAAATCACAAAGCATAAACAATATTTCAACTGTTCTTGGCAGCGCCTTGCTTGGAATTGGCGGAACTGTTGTGATCATCTTTCTTATGCCTGTTTACATTTTTATGATTTTGTTTTATAAGCCCTTGTTATTGGAATTTATTTCCAAACTCTTTACAAATGATAAGCAGGCAGTTGTTTCTGAAGTGTTGGTAGAGACTAAATCACTCGTTCAATCCTACCTCATAGGTTTGCTCCTGCAAGCGGCCATTATTGCTACCATGCATACACTCGGCCTGCTGATGCTTGGAATACAGTACGCTGTGCTATTCGGCATACTTGGAGCTTTGCTCAATTTTATTCCCTACATCGGTGGTATTGTGGCTACTATTCTCCCCATGCTGATTGCCATCGCGACAAAAAGTCCAATCTATGCACTCTGGGTTTTTGTTCTGTATTCAGTGGTTCAGCTTATTGATAATAATTATATTGTTCCGAAGATTGTTGCTAGCAAGGTGAAAGTGAATGCTCTTGTATCGATTCTGGTGGTGATCATTGGTGGAGCGCTTTGGGGTATTTCCGGAATGTTCCTCGCCATTCCGCTGACAGCACTTGTGAAAGTGGTGTTCGACAGAGTTGAGCCGTTAAAACCTTTTGGATTTCTCATCGGTGATAATCAAACGGAAATCGTAAAAGAACTTTTGCTGACAATCAAGCCTAAAAAAAAAACAAGTTCGGATAAAGATTTACCCTCATAAGGGCACTTCTAAAAAACATGTTTTTTGAATTGCGATAGTTTATTTCATCACTGCCGAAGAAAATCTCAGCTGCATAAACTAAGCTATGGAACTGAGATTTGACGAAGAATTCAGCGAAATGAACATCGAACAACATTTCGAAAAAATTGTAGAAATTAAATTTCGCCGATTCGTGAAAGAGGTTTTTGGAAGTGCCCTAAAGTTATTCAAGTCGATATTGATCAGCAAACGGTGTCCTTTCATCACATGTTATTTTGACCAAAATCAGAAATTTAATGTGCCAATGTCATGCAATTGTGAATACATTTACTCACGGAGGTTTTTGGAAGTTATACCAATGTGATGTATAAAACAGGCTAATGTTGGAGAAATCATACAGTAGTAAATGCAGATGGATACAAGTGTTTAGTTCAATCTGGCGAAGCAAAGATTGGACTAT
>JAYTMF010000224.1:0-4089 GCA_043728755.1 Flavobacteriales bacterium | reverse complement strand
GACGACAGTCGGCTACCCTGGCCGGCTGACAAAATTGTATTTGTCAACTATAATGAGAACAATTGCTTTTTGCTTTTTGCTTTTTTCTGCAAACTTTATTTTTTCACAACATGCTATTATCAGCGGACATGTCACCGACCATTCAACGGGTCAAGCAATTGCTTACGCTAAGGTATTTATAATGGAAACCGGTGAAGGCTCACTCACAGATGAAGTTGGTCATTACGCAATCAAGAGTCTTTCCCAGGGTGAATATCATTTGAAGTTCGAGATCACTGGATACGAGCAATTCGAAAAAATCATCTTCATAAAACAAGACGTCAACATTCACCAGGATGTTCAATTAAAATCATTGGACAATATCCGGGAACAGCCGGTGCCCGGGCTCGACAATTTGCAGAATGAAGTCATCATTGAAGGCACACGCGCTTCATCAAGCACTCCGATGACATACAACGAAATAACATCCAAAGACATCGCGACGTTGAATACCGGACAAGACATTCCATACCTACTTCGCTTTACTCCTTCTCTCATTGCAACGAGTGACGCGGGAAATGGTGTCGGCTATACCGGACTTTGGATTCGAGGGAGTGATCCATCCCGCATCAATGTCACCATCAATGGAATTCCACTGAATGATCCGGAAAGCCAACAAGTATTTTGGGTAAACACACCTGATCTCTCAAGTAGCGCAAACAACATTCAAATACAACGCGGCATTGGAACAAGCGCTAATGGCGCAGCATCTTTTGGAGGAAGCATAAAAATTGACACTCGTAGTTTCAGTACTAAACCATATGCTGAAATTGCGAATTCGATCGGTTCATACAACACCTCGAAGAACACAGTTTCATTCGGCACAGGCCTATTGAACAACCACTTTGTTATTGAGGGAAGACTTTCACGAATAGGAAGTGACGGTTATATCGATCGTGCCAAATCCGATCTTAAATCTTTTTATCTTGAAGGAAACTTCATCGGAAAAAATACCACGATCAAATTCAACGCCTTCAGTGGAAGAGAACAAACCTATCAATCATGGTTTGGAACACCGGCATCAGTGCTTCAAGGCAACAGAGACAGCATCCTCGCATACGCTGGTCGCAACTACCTCACCACATTGCAGACAGACAATCTCCTGAATTCCGGTAGAACTTACAATTTCTATGATTACGGAAATCAAGTAGATCACTACGGCCAGGATCATTATCAGGCGCATCTTGCTCAACGCATCAACAATCGCTTACGGCTTAATGTATCGACGCACTACACGCATGGTGAAGGTTACTTCGAAGAATACAAAGCGGATCAATCTTTTAGCCGATATGGACTACCTGACTTTTACATTAACGCTGATACAAGTATCACTACAACTAACCTCATCAGAAGAAGATGGCTTAAAAACGACTTTCTAGGATTGGTAGGATCACTCGTCTACCAAACCAGGAATTTCGAATCCATTATCGGAGGTGCTTTCAACGAATACAAAGGACATCACTTCGGCGAACTGATTTGGCTGCAATACGCAAACAACGCTTCAATCAACCATCGGTATTACTCTGGAAGAAGTGTGAAACTCGATGGCAATGGATACTGGAGAAATACGTATACATACAAAAACAAATTAGACATTTACGCGGATCTTCAATTGAGATCTGTGTTATACAATACTTCCGGAACGGACAATGACCTTCGCGCTTATAACGTGCATGATAAATTGTTGTTCTTCAACCCGAAATTCGGCATAAAATACCGACCATCGAGCTTGCAAAATGTTTACGCATCAGTTGCCAAATCAGCAAAAGAACCGAACCGAAATGATTACGTAGATGCCGCAGATGCCTCGTTGGTTATGCCAGAAGAAATGGTCGATTTGGAAGCGGGATATCAATTCAATAATCAATCATTGATGCTCGCTGCAAATGTCTATTACATGAATTACAAAAATCAACTTGTACTCACAGGTGAATTGAATGATGTCGGCGCTCCCCTTCGAACAAATGTTGAGCATAGTTTTCGTCGTGGCCTAGAGTTACAGGCTGGCTACAATCTGAATGAACACTTTATTTTTTCAGGAAATGCAACACTAAGTCAAAATAAAATCAAGGAATTCAACGAAGTATTGTATGACTACACTTCCGACTACGACGTGTTACAGCTCAATCACAAAAACACCGACATCGCCTTTTCTCCTGCAGTAACTGGTTCCGGAAGATTGGCTTATATCCTACAGAACCCCAATAGTCAGAATCCAATTAGAATAGAATGGCTCTCCAAATTCGTCGGTAAACAATATCTTGACAACAGTCAAAATGAACACTTGACGATAGCATCCTATCTGGTGAATGATTTGCTTTTGAGCTACGACATAACAACATGGAAACAGATGAAAATAAGTGCGAGCTTTATGATCAACAACGTTTTGAATAAAGAGTATTCATCGAACGGCTACACATACAGTTATATCTACGGACAACGCATTACAGAAGTTTTCTACTATCCACAAGCAACCCGAAATTACAGTTTCACATTGAATCTGAAATTTTAGTCCTCAAGAAAATAATTAATCTGCTGCTGCCTCGTTCATTCGTCGCTCACTTCGACTTACAAGATATACTCCACAAAAAATCAACGCAGTGCACAACACTTTACTCCACGTAATATCTCCTGTAAAGTCGCGATGCAGTAAATAGGAAAAAATGAATGCGAATACACCCGCCAACATGGGTTGAAAATAAATGTACGCGCTAGCCACGGTCGGAGTGAGATAATGAATCCCGATCATGTTGAACAGATATGTCAGAAATGTCGTGAAGACTATTACGTAAACCACACTGAACCATTGCCATGAATTAAGAGCGCTCCACGCAATGTCTTTCAAACCTAATCCTCCGAAGGGAAGCACCAATAGTATTCCAATGAGAAACACCCAGCTCACGATCATCATCGGATGATACTTTGCCATTAGCGGCTTCACCATTACAAGATAAAATGCCCACGAAATGCTGTTGATGAGAATAAACAAATCACCCTTTACAGAACTTTGTCGCGAAACATCATATACACTCAACATCAGCAAAGCCACGGCACCAAAGGCACCAAGCAATATACCCACAACTTTCATCGCTGTAATTTTCTGGCGAAGCAGTGCGGCACTGATGATCATGACAATGATTGGATTGCTTGTCATCATGATACTTGCATTGACAGGTGAAGTAAGTGCCAGCCCATTGAAAAAAAGCAACTGATTGGTTGCCACACCACAAACAGCACAGACCAAAAAGCGCCACCAATCAGCCCTATCAGGAATGGATATTCTTTTGCGTGCAACAATCCAAAACAAAAGACATGCGCCCATCACCCGAAGAGTAATAAAACTATTGGGCCCAATCGGATTGGGCATAACAGACTTCGCAATGATGTAGTTGGCTCCGTAAATTGTAGCTGCACTCGCCAGACAAATGTGAGCAATCGCCGATTTATTCATCTACAATGATGATTTCGCTGCTGCGACATTTTTTGGTGCATTGCCTACGAATATTTGATCGCCATTGATCATTACAGGCCTCTTCAAAAACGTGTATTCTTCCAGAATAAATTTCCTGTAATCCTTCTCCGTTAATTTTCTATCCTTCAATCCAAGTGATCGAAATTTTAAAGCAACACGACTGAACAGCGCTTCATAACTACCGGCAAGAACCTTCATTTCCTCAAGTTGAGCAGTAGTGATGGATTCACTTTTAATATCCTGCAATTCAAAAGCCTTGACTCCTCGGCCCCACTCCTTCAGTATCCTTTGATTAGTAGTACATGTCGCGAGATGATAAATTTTCTTCATTTGCGATCCATATAAATGTATTTACGAATGGTTGTGATCAATGTATCCAAACCTTCGCGATAATGAAAATTATTGTCAACTTTCAAATCGCACTGCGCGATGAAAGGCTCCAGGTATTTTTCTTCTGCAGGTCTCACGTGACTCACCCATTGATATCGCACATCACTTTCCGGGAAACCACGTTCAGCACCATCACGCCTAATTCTGCGCAAAAGTCTTTCTTCATGATAAACATCGATGTAAACCCT
>JAYTMF010000223.1:0-4369 GCA_043728755.1 Flavobacteriales bacterium | reverse complement strand
CAAGTGCTCTGTCGTATTCCGAACGGAACCATCCTGAAAGGAAATAGTGGCGATTGGCTTCATAACTGTCTGCGGTGATATCGTAATTCTGTGTCTGTGCTCCGCCTTGAACGGTGATTTCTTTTCTTTCCCCTTTTTGCTGAGAAAACACTGTGGTGTTGCGCAAGTGTCCCCACTTCGTGGAAAATTTGACACCAAACAAACTGCTGCTACCCTGAATCAACGATCCTGAAAGCGGGAGACTCACATTACCAAGCTCAATTCCCTGAATGATCTGATCCTCATCACCGGTGTATTGCAGCTTCATCTGGTTTTCGAAATCGAATGTGCTCTCCGTGTTGTAGTTCACATTGAGTTTCATTCGAGTACCAATGTTTCCAACCACATTCAGCTGGATTTTCTGGTCGAAATTGAAAGTCGTGATACGTCGCTGTCTTTCCGGAATTCTGGGGTTGTTGGTTTTCGAGGAATTGACACCAAAGATCAATTCTGCAGAGCCTTGTGGACGTATCTCGATTTCGTTCGAGCCGAAAATGCTCTCAAACCCTTCACTGCCGATCTTGATAATCTTCGAAAATCCTCTGGCAACGGCGTCTTCATCTTCCTGAATTTTTTTCCAGTATTTGCTTACGTTTTCCGTTTCCTGTGAATTCATGTATTCATCCAGCGTCATAGTAGTGCGTGGCCGATAATCAAGACCACCTATGGTTTGCACTACCTCGTATTGACCCGTTGTCGGGTTGTATTCAATGTGATAATCAATATTGTCGGGAAGCGGAATGTTGATTCCGCCGGGATCATCTGACGGATTGGGATTGTCCTCCACTGGCCAGATCAATGGGCCGGTGGTATCGGGCAACATCCTGTTGTTCGCAGGACGCGAGAATTTTTCCGGTTCGATTAGCTGATAATTGGTATTGGCATGACCAAGCCACACGATCGCGCTAAGCACAAAGAAAAAACACAGCCGGGCAGCCACAGTAATCCAATTAGTGTTGTTCACTTAAGGGTCAGAGTTGTTTTAATACTTGCTTTATCAGGTCTTCTAGCGCAATTCCAGGTTGCAAGACCATGACTTTATCGAGTGTTTTTTCGGTTTTGGTTCTTTCAAGTCCCAGCGAAGTCAGGGCCGCTAACGCTTCCTGTCGGACAGTATTGTGTGAAATCGAAATTTTTTCCGGGAAAATGTCGTTACCCTTGGATAACTTATCGTGAAGATCAACGATAATACGCTCAGCTGTTTTTTCACCAATTCCCTTAATTCTTTTGAAACCAGCGACGTCTCGCAGGAGAATCATTTGCGAAACTTCTTCAGTACTCAATCCGCTCAGTACCATTCGAGCAGTATTGGGACCAACCCCGGAAACGGTGATCAGTTTTCTGAAAAGATTCCGTTCTGCTTCATCCGCGAATCCGTATAGATTCAAGGAATAATCATTTCCATTGATGTTGAAATGGGTGTATAGCAAGATGTCCTCACGGTCACCCAATTTACCGAATGTTCCCAAGGAAATATTCAGAAAATAGGCAATTCCGCCGGTTTCGATCACTACATGAACAGGGCTCTTCTCTACGAGCCGGCCTTTGATAGAATGCAACATAGTCTTTTTGGCGAGGTATAGTCCTGATGTACAGTGACATGAAGAAGACGGCTCGCTTTGGTTTTTCGCTCTAAAAGCGGTTGCAACAGTAGTCATGAAAAGTCCTATCACAAAGTGCTTTGGCCAAAAGTTTTGAAGGTTTTTCATGTAAAAAAGAGAGGATGTTTCGAAGAAAAATCTGTGTCGAGGTTTTAGATTCGGCCTAAACTCAAACATAAGTAGATCAATAATGGCCTGGGAAGTTCCAAATGCACTGATCATTGCCGGCGGAGTCGGTCAGATCTTTACCGCAATCATTTATCCATATATCCGTCATGTGGTTTTCGATTGGTACAACGATATCAAAAAGCTAAAACCACTCAATCAGCAAATTGCAAAAACGTATGGTCGATACATACAAGGATTGAATTTTTCTTTTGGTCTTATTGCCATCGTTTTCACCGAAGATTTGAAGAGTCAAACAGGTTTGGCGGTGGCCATTACGGGATTGATTGCCTTATATTGGGTAGGGAAAGTCGGAGCGCAATTTTTGATGTATCCCATGTACGAAATTCCCAAGAAACGGATTTTCAAACTAGGCGAAATTGGCATGAATACGCTCTTCATTTCTTTCGCAGTCATTTATGCGTGGCTCTTTATTTATAATCTCATTGCCTTGTTTTGAAAAAGAAAAGGCGGCCCTTTTGAGACAGCCTCTTATACCAATGTGATTTCTAAAACAGGCCAATGATTGAGAAATCATACAGTGGTAAATGCCGATGGATATAAGTGTTTAGTTCAATCTGGCGAAGCAAAGATTGGACTATTACACTTGTCCAATCGGTATAATACCAATGTGAGTTCTAAAACAGGCCAATGATTGAGAAATCATACAGTGGTAAATGCCGATGGATACAAGTGCTTAACTCAATCTGGCGAAGCAAAGATTGGACTATTACACTTGTCCAATCGGAATTGTAGAAAGCATTTAATAAAACTACCCGTTATCTATCTAAAATACTGATCATTTTATTCTGTGTTTCTCCATCAACAGAAATTTTTAAGAAATAGGTACCTGATGAAAGCCCTTGCAATTCGTCTGTCCACTCATAAACATATGCCCCGAGTGCAGATCCATTCATCAATTTCAAAACTTCACGGCCAGAGGCGTCGAAAACACTTAACAATACATGTGCGTCATAGGGTGTGCTGAATTTGATACGCAACTGTCCACTCACAGCGGGGTTCGGCTGTGCGCTTACATAGGCACGCGGTCTTATTGGATTGATCACGTGAATGGTTTGGGTTTGCGTGGTAGTGTTACCGCAATTGTCGGTTACAGTCCATTGTCTCACGATGTTATAAGGACAAGCACGTGATGAGAATGTCTGTGAGAATACTACATTGAGATCCGGTGTGCAATTATCAGTAGCTATAATGTTTGTTGGTATAACAGGCAAACTTTGACCACATTGTATGGCCATCGCACCAGGTACATTCAAAAGAACGGGTGGAGTAGTGTCTATCAATTCAATGAGTTGTATTGCTGTTGTGGAATTACCACACTCGTCGGTGGCTATATATATGCGTTGCAAATTATGTTCGCATTCACTGGGAAGAGTTATTTCGTTGACTAAAAGCACCACCACATTGCTTGTGCAATTGTCAGTTACGGATGGTACATACGAAGAAGTTTGTCCGCATTCCATTTGAATCAACTGTGGAAAGGCATCAAAAACGGGCGAGATGTTGTCATTCACTGTTACGATCTGCGTCGCATAAGTGGAATTTCCACAATCGTCATAGGCAATCCAAATACGTTTGATGAGATATGGACATCCTCCGCCAAGATTGGTTTCACTGTATTCAATATTGACATTTGCGGTGCAATTGTCAGCAGCAGTTAGAATTGGTGCAGGTGGAATACTTCCACAATTCACAGTAATGTTTTCAGGCTGCGCAGCAAATACAGGAGAAGTTTCATCGACAAGATAAATCTGTAATGTTGCTGAGGCGGAGTTGCCACAGATGTCAGTCGCTACCCAGGTTTTCGTGATCATAGCGCCACATGCATTAGGCTGGGTTTGCGACGATAGTGTGATCGTTACATTGGGATCACAATTGTCATTCGCCGTAACCTCTGGTTGAGGAATTGTTTCATGACACTGCAAAGTAATATCTTCAAAATTGCCGACGATGATTGGAGGCGTATAGTCGAAAAGTGTTACTACTTGTGTGGCAGCGGTTTCATTGCCACATCCGTCTGTTGCCGTCCACGATCTGACGATCGTATATGGACATCCGATCCCGACGACTTCGCTAAAAATTACAGTGATACTATTTCCGCATTGATCCGTGGCGGTTACATCGGGAACTGCAGGTATTTGAGAATATGGCAATGAAATGTTTTGAGGCACGTCTGTGAGTATTGGTGGTTCATTGGTGCTGAGTAAAAATGTTCGGGAGAGCGTTGCAACATTGCCACAATGATCGGTAGCGGTCCAAGTGATTGTTCTGAACATTCCGCAGCCGATTCCGAAATCATGACTGCTTGTGTTCACTTCAATGTCGCCGTCGCTATCGTCCGTAGCTGTTACGTTGAATGTCTCCTCATCGGGAAGCTCTGAACATCCGAAAGTGCCTTCTTCAGGAACATTGTGAAGTGTAGGAGCCAAATCATCCATGTAGGTGATAGTGCGAGTCGCAGTAGTTGTATTGCCACACATATCTGTCACGCTCCATGTTCTGGCGAATAGTGATCCGCATTCAAGTTGAATGGTTGTTGCGAT
>JAYTMF010000222.1:0-4440 GCA_043728755.1 Flavobacteriales bacterium | reverse complement strand
AACTTACTTATTGCATCTAATATATGCATCCTATGCAGCAAGTTTCGAGTATTTGGCGAGTAAATGTAAACTTCTATTTGCTAGTGTAATTCGACAATGTTTTCTCCCTACAAATCATCAAACAGACTTTTGATCTGGCGGATGCCCGACTGGCTAATACCGATCGGACAAGTATAATAGTCCAATCTTTACTTCGCCAGATGGAACGAAACACTTGTATCCATCGGCATTTACCTCTGTATGATTTCTCAAACATTGGCATGTGCTATAAATCTCATTGGTATTACTTACGTTCGCTATTAGACTTTAAATGGTTCTGTTATTGAAACGTGGCAAGACTTCCGTGCAAATTTCGCATTCAATTCAATGTAAATTTTTTTTTATGCCGTCCTCTCCCCTCTCTTTTGAAAAGGGGCCGGAGGTGGAGCCATGAGCCTCTATGATCAAAAAAGAATGCAAATGAAAACATGAATGCGGAGCTCCGCATTCATACTCTATTTTAAACTTGGAATGTTTTTGTTGACTTAGTGCGCAGACCTCAACCACCTATTTCACTCAACCTGGGCGCACCATTTTGCTTCAACAGTCTGACATGCGACTTGAAAGCATCCCAAACTGTCCTCTTCTCTAAATAAGGTACTCCGAATTCAGTTGCGGTTTCCTTTACAATTTCCGAAATTGCAGGATAGTGGACATGGCAAATTCTGGTGAAAAGATGGTGTTCCACTTGAAAATTCAATCCACCCACATACCACGACAACAGCTTGTTGTGACGCGCAAAATCCATGGTGGTGCTCAATTGATGAACAGCCCATGAATTTTTCATGGCACCTTCACCATCGGGCATCGGGAAATCTGTTTCTTCCACAGTGTGTGCCAACTGAAATACGATGGACAAAATCAATCCGGCAATGGCTTGGCAAATCAAAAAGCCTATCAATACCTGATAAAAAGGAATGCCGACCATAATAGGCAATGCTATTAAAACAAAAAAGTAACAAAGCTTGAGGAACGTCACACGAGCTATCCACAACGCATTTTGCTTTGGCTTGCTGCGATTAAGACCTGCCTTTCTGTATTGGTAATATTGCACAACATCCTTCAGAAGTCCCCAATACAACGTTAGTACGGCGTAAAACAAAAACGCATAATACCATTGATGCCGATGTACTTTCTTCTTTTCCGTGTGCGGTGAAAATCTTAGCAAAGCCTTTGAGTCGATATCATCATCCATCCCGGAAATATTGGTATAAGTATGGTGCAATACGTTGTGCTGTATTTTCCAATTCAGGATGGTTCCTCCCAACAAATTGAGAGAATAACCGACCCAACGATTCACCTTTTCATTTCCTGAATACGCACCGTGATTGGCGTCGTGCATTACACTCATACCCAATCCTGCCATGGCAAAACCCATGATGCTCCAGCATAAAATAACCACAATGAATGGTGGTTTGAAAACCAACATAAAAATGAACGGTATCACATATGCTGTCAACAATGAAATGGTCTTGACAACCATACCAACATTGGCGTGAGGTGATAATTTCTTCTTTTCAAAGTATTCATCTACCCTTTGTCTCAGGGTACTAAAAAACAGAAGTTGTTCACCGGCAGCGAATCGAATACCGGGGTTTGATTTATTGAATTCCAAATGTGCACTAGTTATGTTGTCAAAGATATGGTTTTCATCGCAACGACATCGTTGACATTTGTTTGGACTCCTTGAATGCCCTTTTTCTGAACTCATCTATATACGTTGTTCTCTACTTTCGCCTCGATAACCTTATAGATCTCATTGTTGACTACAACTAACAAAATACTTCGCTTCGCCTTGGCGATCCTGATATTGGTTTCCTGCAACACCAATGTTGCCGATAAAAAAATATCTCTTAAGACCGGTGAATATGAATTGCTCTTTGCAGTAGGCGAAACAGGCATTCCGGTGCGATTGTCCATTGATTCATCTAATCAATGGACAATACACAACTGGAATGAAAACATTCCGCTCGACTCGATAAAACTAAATGGCGACTCTTTTCACATTGACATGCCGTTGTTCAACACGTCACTCGATGGACACATTACCTCCGACAGTACTTTCAATGGCAAGTGGACGGACCACTCGCGCGACTCACTTTATCAGATTGCCTTCATTGCAACACATAACGCAGATTTTCGCCCTCGACATGTGATAGACACGAAGCACGCAGACAAACTGACTTATGAAGTGGTCTTCTCACCGGATTCCATTGCGGACTTGAGTAAAGCCGTTGGAATATTCTATCGCAAAAGCAACACATTGGTAGGAACTTTCTTAACCGAGTCCGGCGACTATCGCTTTCTGGAGGGTGAAGACACAGGGAAAAGTTTACACCTATCTTGCTTCGATGGAGCGCATCTCTTTTACTTCTGTGCCAACCGGGAAGGAGATCAATTGACCGACGGAAAATTTTATAGCGGCAATCATTGGTCAGAAGAATGGAAGGGTACCATGAATGAAAGTGCATCCCTTCGCAATCCAGATAGTCTCACTTTCGTTCAGGACAAAAAATCGTCATTCGATTTTACTGTTAGAAATTTCGACGGCGATTCGGTAACATTTGATTCATCACACTTTAAAGGTCATGTGACTATTGTACAGATCTTTGGTTCGTGGTGTCCCAATTGCACAGACGAAAGCATTTTCGTAAAATCTCTTTATCAAAAATATCACTCGCGCGGACTTGAGGTTATCCCTGTCGCATTCGAGCGCACCGCTGATGTATCTCTTGCAAAACAAGCGGTATTCAGTCAGTTTGAAGAACTGGATTTACAATACACGCCTTACTTCGGAGGAATTTCAAACAATGGTCAGTCAACCAAAACTTTCCATAAATTAAGTCGCATCAGTTCCTATCCAACTATGGTCATCATTGATAAACTGGGCGTGGTGCGCAAAATTCACACAGGCTTTTATGGGCCGGGTACAGTCGAACATTTCGAGAGACATTGTACTGAACTCACTCAGTTTATTGAGAAGTTACTTGCCGAAGTTCCACCGCATTTGTGATCCAATACAAATTCCAGAATCACAATTCGAGGTAAAATGCGATGCCACCGGTGAGTGTCATTATCGTCTCATTCCTTACTTTTCTGAATGGATCGGTTGTAGTGCGTTCTCTGACATAAGCGCCGTATCCGAGAAAAATATCCATACTGACAAACTTTTGCAAAATGTGAAGTCCCGGTCCGAATCCTATATTATAACCTATTGTTTTGTCCGTATACTCTAAGGTTTGATAGTAAGGATATCCACTATAACCGTTACGTGTTTGAGATGAGTATTGGTATTCAACACCGGCGTGCAGAAACAGTTTTCCTACTTCATATTCTTTGAGTGTCATATAACCGGTGACGCCTCCATTATAAAACTTATTGAGACCATTAGCAGCGGGGAAAAATGAAACATGGAATCCGAAATCCCTCGGCCAGTAGCGATAGGATAATCCTTTGCCATTCGTAGAGGAAAGTACGGCACCCAGCGCGTGTCCGGTGGGTCCGTTGTACACCTTTTTCGGACGTTCATTTCTTTCGACTACTGTTTGCGAAAACGCGGTCACCGATAACATAAATGCTACGATGGATGCTACAATTGTTTTTTTCATAGAAGGTATTTAATCAAAGAATAGTTTACTAATCCTGTTGGAAATCATTCCGCACATCCACCTTTAGCCTTTCATCCCGGTTGGCGACATCCCACGCGGTGTAAAAAACCAGTCGCACGATCGTTTCCATTTTATCAAACATAATCTTTTCGGTGTCATCTCCCGGCTTGTGATAATCGGCGTGCACACCACTAAAATAAAAAATCACCGGAATATTGTGTTTGGCAAAATTGTAATGATCTGAACGGTAATAAAATCTGTTCGGGTCATTGGGGTCGTTGTAGGTATAATCTAGAGCGAGGTTTGTGTAATTCCTATTCGCAGATTCTGAGATGGCATGCAGCTCTGTGCTCAATTTATCCGAACCGATGAGGTACACATAATTACCATCCTTATGCTGATCATCCATACGACCGATCATATCAATATTCAAATCACACACCGTGTTTTCCAATGGGAAAACGGGAAAATCAGAATACCATTCACTTCCCAGAAGTCCTTTTTCTTCGCCGCTTACATTGAGAAATAACACGCTTCTCCTTGCGCCGAATCCATTCTTCTTTGCTTCATTGAATGCCTGCGCCAATTCCATCACACTCACTGTTCCGCTGCCATCGTCGTCCGCACCATTGTTGATTTGTCCATTTACAATTCCGATGTGATCATAATGTGCAGAGATCACCACCACTTCATTTTTCAATATCGGATCAGATCCTTCTATATAGCACAACACATTCTCCGCCGTCACTTTTTCCTCATTTCGTTCCATGTGAAATCGCAGCTTTCCGCTTAC
>JAYTMF010000221.1:0-2978 GCA_043728755.1 Flavobacteriales bacterium | reverse complement strand
TGAGAAATCATACAGTGGTAAATGCCGATGGATACAAGTGTTTAGTTCAATCTGGCGAAGCAAAGATTGGACTATTACACTTGTCCAATCGGTATTATTCTGCCATAAACAACAAAGCCGGACCGGAACTCCGGACCGGCTGGTCGTTATTTTCATATCAGAAGATTATGCTTCTTTTGAATTTGCTTTTTCCAGCAAAACTTTACCTCTATAGTAAAGCTTTCCTTCATACCAGTGGGCATGATGAAACAAATGCGCTTGGCCGGTAGTCGGACATGTAGCCACATTTGGTGCTTCTATTTTGTAGTGTGTTCTGCGCTTCGCCTGGCGTGTAGACGAAATCCTGTGTTTGGGATGTGCCATTTCAGTATGGTTTTATTCTGTTATTCTTCTTCTTCAAAAAATTCCTGATCTTCCGGATCTTCGTAATTAAGGTTCTTCAGCGCTGCCCATTGGGTATTGTAGGTGATTTCCACTTTGTATTTTTCCAACGTCTTCAACACTTCCTGATTGCAATCCGCCAAATTCTCATGAACATGTCTTGCAGGCAATGCCAAGTGTGCATATTCAAATAAAAACTGACTGAGGTCCACTTCATGTTCATTGGTGCCCAGGACGAGTATGTCATCATCTGTGTGTCCGGTATGATCGCCAAACTTCACCAGCAACTGCTGCGACGAGGCAATGGTGATCACGAGGTCCTCGCCACAGCGATCACAAATAGTCTTTACCGAACCTTCTACTGATGAAGTAAAAAGAAGCATACTGCTCTTTTTCTCCATATTTACCAAGGCTTTCAAATCACTTTCGTGAATTTCAGAAGAACCAAAATTTTCAAAGAACGAAGCATTGAGCGTAAACTCATATTGATGGTTTCCCACCTTCAACCCGATGTAGGGAATACGATATTCCTTTAAGGCTTTCAACACAATGCTTTAAAAAACGGACGGCAAAAGTAATCTGTAATTTGGATTGAGCAATATTTCTATTGAAGAAATAGCATAAAACGAGCGATCCGGCTACCATCGCTTGACTTTTCAAGTTGAGTATCGCCCGACACAAACTGTTCCTCTGATTTTCAATGCGCTTCAGGGAAATTATACCGATTGGACAAGTGTAATAGTCCAATCTTTGCTTCGCCAGATTGAACTAAATACTTGTATCCATCGGCATTTACCACTGTATGATTTCTTAAACATTGGCCTGTTTTATAAATCACATTGGTATTAACTGGCGCCCAAGACTGCCGCCAACAATTGGGTTCGATTTACCTAAAATCGACTGTGCTTTGCTCCAATCTCTGGCATAAAAACTTTCGCAAACTTTACCAAAGTATGTGGTGAAAAAGTAAAGGCAAATAGCGGTGATTCTCATTGCATAGCACGGGAATATGACCTATGTTCGCCATCTGACCGTTAACCGGACGCTGTATTATTGGCGCGATGGTTGTAACGCCAAAACTGCTTTTTTTAAAGACTTTTTTACATGAAAATCCTGAGTACACTTTTGCTGCTTCTGATCACATCTTATTGTGTTGCACAAGCAGACATCACACCCACCGTAACTGCAGCGCTGAAAAAGGGTGATGCCGTTGCACTTGCCGGTATGATGATGCCCCAGATCGAACTCACCCTGAATGGACAGGACAATAACGTTCCCAAAGCAGACGCACAGAAATTACTCACCAATTTCTTCAGAGATTATTCAGTTACAAATTTTACGGTCAAACATCAGGGAACATCAAAACTGGACGACCAATACAGAATTGGAGATATGACGACCAACAAAGGAAATTTCAGGGTGACATTTTTTATGAAAAAGAATGGAACAGCTATGCAAATTCGCCAATTAAAAATTGAAATATCAGTAGAGTAATTCTTCCATTTTATTCGCTCATATAATACTATCCGGGATTCAAACGATCCCGGTTTTTTTTGTCCTGAAATCCGCCTGATCCATTTGTAATTCCATATCATAAAAATCCTTTTACATTATTTTGATCGTGTAAATTTCACTTTGCCTTTCTTTTGTTGAATGCAATTAGAGTTTGATCTAGATGATTTCATTCGCCGTTCGTTATCCGAAGATATTGGAGATGGTGATCACACAACACTTTCCACCATTCCAGTGGAAGCAAGGGGCAAAGCAAAACTGCTGGTGAAAGAAAATGGAGTCCTGGCAGGTGTGACCATAGCAAAACGTGTTTTGGAAATGGTTGATCCTTCTTTACAGTTTGAACAACTACTGGACGATGGTGATGAAATTCACATTGGTGACATTGTTTTTTATGTGACAGGATCGTCCAGAAGCATTACCACAGCCGAAAGACTTTTGCTCAATATTATGCAGCGTATGAGTGGTATCGCAACCAAAACGAATAGAATTACCCAATCCATTGGTGACACAAAGTGCAAACTACTTGATACGCGAAAAACAACTCCAGGATTTCGCTATTTCGAAAAGCTGGCAGTAAAAATTGGTGGTGGTGTGAATCACCGCTATGGACTTTATGATATGATTATTGTAAAAGACAACCACGTTGATTTTTGCGGCGGAATAAAACCCGCACTTGATCAGGTGAAACAATACCTGAAGAATACCGAAAAGAAACTGAAGGTGGAAGTTGAAGCCAGGAACCTGAATGAGGTGAGCGAAATTCTCGAATGCGGAATTGCATTCAGAATTATGCTCGACAATTTTTCGCCACTGCAACTTAAGGAAGCTGTCGCATTTATCTCCGGCCGGGTTGAAACAGAAGCGTCAGGTGGAATCAATGAAAAGAATGTATTGGAATATGCACGATGTGGTGTCGATTTTATTTCGATGGGTGCACTTACACATCAGGTGCAAAGTTTGGATCTCAGCCTGAAGGCTTGTTGAGGTGTTTATCACAGCACCAAGATTTTATTCGATGGCAGATCAAAATCATTCAGAGGCTATCGGCATTGTGTGCGACAAGTCTGCATTCACATAAAAAC
>JAYTMF010000220.1:0-2692 GCA_043728755.1 Flavobacteriales bacterium | reverse complement strand
AACTTACTTATTGCATCTAAAATATGCATCCTATACAGCATGTTTCGAGTATTTGGCGAGTAAATGTAAACTTCTATTTGCTAGTGTAATTCGACAATGTTTTCTCCCTACAAATCATCAAACGGACTTTTGATCTGGCGGATGCCCGACTGGCTAATACCGAATGGACAAGTATAATAGTCCAATCTTTGCTTCGCCAGATGGAACGAAACACATGTATCCATCGGCATTTACCACTATATGATTTCTCAAACATTGGCATGTTTTAGAAATCACACTGGTATTAGCGGCCGGAGTTCATCATTTAATGAGTCGCAAGATTTGAAAACCAGATCACCATAAAAACATAATACGCACGGAACTGGCGTCATTGAGGAACCATCAAAAAAAGCCAGCGCTGAGTTGCCGTTTTTATAAGCACAATTTCAGAGCGCCACAAACGATAGGAGCCATTGGACTAAGAACACTAAATAATTCAGAGAAAGTTAAGAGCGATACCGTCCACCCATCACTACGAACGATGAACATGCATGTAGTTTCTAAGCGCGTACCAACTTCTTATACTTCAACCTGTGCGGTGTAGTATCACCCAGTCGCTTGAGTTTGTTCTCTTCGTATGAACTGAAATCACCTTCAAAGAAATAGACTTGTGAGTCTCCTTCGAATGCAAGTATGTGTGTACAAATTCTATCCAGGAACCAACGATCGTGGGAAATCACTACAGCGCAACCGGCGAAGTTTTGAATGCCTTCCTCCAATGCGCGAAGCGTATTCACGTCAATATCGTTGGTAGGCTCGTCGAGCAATAGTACGTTCGCCTCCGTTTTGAGCGTCATGGCAAGATGAAGTCTGTTGCGCTCACCACCTGAAAGGACACCGCACTTTTTCTGTTGATCACCACCGGCGAAGTTGAACTTGCTGCAATAGGCGCGCGAGTTGATGGCCTGGCCACCAAGCTCGATCACTTCATTGCCACCACTAAGTACTTCGTAGACCGTTTTGCTGTCATCGATGTCGCCATGTCGCTGATCGACATATCCGATCTGCACCGTATCTCCTATCTTGATCTCACCGCTGTCTTGAGTTTCTTCTCCCATGATCATGCGGAACAGCGTGGTTTTACCCGCACCATTCGGTCCAATGATTCCAACAATTCCTGCTGGCGGCAGTTTGAAAGAAAGGTTTTCAATCAAAAGTTTATCTTCAAAACCTTTGGTGACGTTGATGAACTCTATAACATCGCCTCCGAGACGCGGTCCGTTCGCGATTGGAATTTCTAGTTTTGCTTCCTTCTCTCTTTCGCCTTCACTCATCATTTTATCATAATTCTGAAGACGCGCCTTGTTTTTCGACTGACGACCTTTTGGATTTGTTCTCACCCACTCGAGCTCGCGCTCAAGAATCTTTTTGCGCTTGCTTTCCGATTTTTCTTCCTGAGACAATCGCTTCACTTTTTGCTCGAGCCATGATGAATAGTTGCCCTGATAAGGAATTCCCTCTCCGCGATCCAGCTCTAAAATCCAACCGGCGACATTATCGAGGAAGTATCGATCGTGCGTCACAGCCAATACGGTTCCTTTGTATTCTGAAAGATGTTGTTCCAACCAGAGAACACTTTCTGCGTCCAGGTGGTTGGTAGGCTCATCGAGCAGCAATACATCGGGTTGTTGTAGTAGCAAACGGCACAATGCTACGCGTCTTCTTTCTCCTCCGCTTAACACACCAATCTTGGTGTCTTCCGGTGCGCAACGCAATGCATCCATCGCAACGGCTAGTTTATTATCAAGGTCCCAGCCGCCCAATGCCTCAATTCGGTCTTGTGCATTGGCCTGCTTATTCATCAACGCATCCATCTTATCCGGGTCGTTGAGAATTTCTTCATCCATGAATTTGAGATTGATCTCTTCGTATTCCTTCAGAGCATCTGTAATCGGCTTTACACCTTCCTCCACGATTTCACGCACTGTTTTGTTGTCGTCGAGTTGTGGTTCCTGTGGAAGATATCCAACACTATACCCTGGACTCCATACTACATCGCCTTGATATGACTGATCCAGTCCGGCGATGATCTTCATCACGGTGGACTTACCCGCACCGTTCATACCGAGGATACCGATTTTGGCACCATAGTAAAAACTGAGGTAAACATCTTTGATGATGTGCTTGCCTGTGGGAGTGTATTTGTTTACACCCACCATTGAAAAAATGATCTTTTTATCGTCGCTCATGTGCTATTGTAACTGAATGTTCGTGGTCTGACTTCTTCTCTTCCTCTTGAACAATTGAATCAAAAAGGAGTGCAAAGATAAATCGCCGTATTCTAATTGTCTTCGTATAAACTGAAGTAGTTGCGGCACTTGTCTGAAATCATCCGTGTTTCAAAGCTTCTATCCTCTTTTGAGTTCAATGAGGGTTACTTCCGGTGCCATACCCACTCTGCCGGGGAAGGCCAGAAATCCGAAGCCGCGATTGATATAGAGGTGTTGGTTGTTCTCTGAGTACAAACCTCCCCAACGCTTATACCTCAATGATACAGGGCTGAACTTGATGCCCAGTTGTGGCAACTCGAGTCCCATCTGTGCGCCGTGCGTATGTCCGGAAAAGGTGAGATGAATTTTTTTCTTTCGGACTACATGCTCTTGCCAATGCGTTGGGTCATGAGAAAGCAAAATCTTGAATTCATCATCAGAAA
>JAYTMF010000219.1:0-1881 GCA_043728755.1 Flavobacteriales bacterium | reverse complement strand
AGTAGTCGAAACGTATTGCGCTCAACGAGATCAACGAATTCACGCACCTGATGCGAGAGATTCTTGATGCGCTCCTGTAAAATGTCGCGGTCCTGGTTTTCATATTTTCTGATCTTGAGAAACAAATCCCCAATGCTTGATTTGTATTTCTCAATCGTTTCAGGAAGCAACGGTTTGAATTCAAAGAGCAGAAATTCCATCAGCCTGAAATACACGTCACGCATTTCATAATCACCGCCAATGGTGCGCACCACACGAAACTCGCGCAAGCGTGTGTTCAATATATGTCCATGCTTTTGAATGAGCATGTCATAGACTTCCTTCGAAATAATTCCATCCGTGCATTGGTATGAAAATAAATCGCGCATCACATCGAAATGTGTATGCAGAAAGTTCAATATCGTCCTTGGTTCTGCTTTGATCATGTTTCCTGTTTCAGTGGGTTGGGTGCGTTCGGATATTCACTCGAGTGAAATATCAATGCGCTGCGATCTGCTCAATGTCTATTAAAGTGTACTTCAATTTCACAGTCTCCAATTCGCTGTTCGAATACGGATACTTTGACTTATTTACGCTGTTCTCTTCAATCTTTGATTCTATCTGATTATTCATTCTTTTATAGGGATTAAAAGTTGGTTTTGTTTTTTAAATTCTGATTCCTTACACTCATTCTTTCTCCGCTTCCGTTTCTTTTTTCTCCGCTTCCCTTCCTTTTTTGGAGTTGTCTTTTTCAAGTTTCAACTCTTCTCTTCTCACTGCATGTTGCTTGTCGTTCAGATTGATTTTTCCTTTTGAACGGAAGATGAAATAGTATTTCGCAAATCCATCATAGGGCTGTGGTGCAGCGAAAATGGGAATGAAATGGTGCTCCTTACAGAACTGTACTAACTGTGGGCGATTGTGCTCATCGATGGTTCCGATCTCATCAATGAAAAGTGCGATCTTATTGTCTTCACTGGACACAGCGAGTCGGTTGATGATGCTCATCACGATCACAAGGCGGATCATTCTGTCTGTACCATCCGATTCAACCTGCTCTTTCAAGTCAACGCGCTTCATTTGACCCTTCACATCAAGAACTAGTTCAATATCGAACAAGTCTTCGAAGTCGATCGTTTTACCGGTATCCAGATAATGGTTGAGAATCTTTAGGTCTTCCGCATTCTCAAATTCAAAGCTAAGCTGAGCGTTTAGATTCTCAATCGATGCAATTCTCTCCAAATCATAAAGCACTTTCTTGTTATCCACCAATTCGATCTTCAAAGATTCGATGTTGGAGATGCGTGTCTTGGAAAGACGCTCGTTGAATCTGTTGTACACGAAAGTCTTGAATTCCTCATAGCGCTTACGAAGGTTGTAGGCAGGGTTTGCGAATTGTGTAGAAATACTTCCCAACAATCCGTCGATAGACTTCTCCTTATCTTGAATACAAGCAATTTCGTCTTCAATGAATTTGATGAATTCAGTTTCATCTGCAATCGCGCTATTGGTCTTAAACCGGAGCTGATCGAATGCACGATCTTTCTTCACTTTCAATAATTCTCTATCGGAATTGGAGTGATGAAGTTTGGCGTAGATCTCATCCAACGTTTCTGTTGTTTCATACACAGTAGGATTGATGCCGAAAGATTCAATTTCCTGTTTTCTGGATCTCAACAAAACGACGCGGTCTGCCGCCTTTCGCGTGTCTTCGCGCAAAGCATCCAGCAAGACCGATTTCTCGGCCAGATCTTTTTTCAGCTTGGCCAATTCATCCTCAAGCTTTTCCTTTTCACCTTTGATGGTGCGCAACTCCGTTCCGAGTTCGCCGCTTTGCTTCTCCAGTTTGGGCTTCTCCGCAAGGAATTTCAATTTCTCTTTGATGGCTTCAATATCGCCGTG
>JAYTMF010000218.1:0-1381 GCA_043728755.1 Flavobacteriales bacterium | reverse complement strand
GACGCTTCCAATCAGATGCTACATTTGCCATCCCTGAAAAAGACGAAAGCAACATCCGCAATACCTTCTGAGGGGCAAGAACATTACAATACTTATGATTGGAACGCTGAATAAAATTCTCCAGAAATTCGTTGGAGACAAATCAAAAAAAGATCTTCGTGATATCACTCCGATAGTAGAAAAAATCAATCAGATTGGCAATACATTAATGGGGATCAGTCATGATGAATTACGCAGCAAATCTGCAGCACTGAAACTTATCATTCGTGACCGCATCAAGGGCATAGAAGAAGAGATCAGCAATCTGAAAGCACAAGCGGAGGCACTGCCCGGAACACAACTCGATCAGAAGGAAAGCATTTTCATTCAGGTAGACACACTTGAAAAGCAGATCAACACTGAAATCGAAACGGTGTTGGAGGAAATATTACCTGAGGCATTCGCCATCGTAAAAGAAACCGCTCGTCGACTCAAGGAAAACAGTGAGTTGAAACTAACCACGACAGAAGCGGATAGAACACTCGCAACGATTCCCTCAAAAGACTATGTGACAATTGATGGCAATACAACCACCTGGAAAAACAACTGGATGGCCGCAGGTAATCGCATCATCTGGGATATGGTGCATTATGATGTACAGTTAATCGGAGGAATCGCTTTGCATCGTGGAAAAGTAGCTGAGATGGCGACGGGTGAAGGAAAAACATTGGTTGCGACATTATCAGTATTCCTCAATGCTCTGGCGGGCAAAGGCGTTCATCTAGTTACTGTGAATGATTATCTCGCGAAACGTGATAGTGAGTGGATGGGACCGTTGTACGAATTCCACGGACTGACAGTTGATTGTATTGACCGCCACCAGCCGAATGGCGTTGGAAGAAGAGAAGCATACCGCGCCGATATCACCTTTGGTACGAACAATGAGTTCGGCTTTGATTATCTGCGCGATAACATGGCTGTTGAAGCTTTACAACTCGTGCAACGCAAACATCACTTTGCTATCGTGGATGAAGTGGATAGCGTATTGATTGATGAAGCGCGTACTCCCCTCATCATTTCGGGACCTACACCTAAAGGTGACGATCAGGAATTCGATGCGTTAAAGCCAAGGGTTCAGGCGCTGATAAGTGCGCAAAAGACTGCGGCGAATGAGTTTCTCACTTTGGCCAAGAAAAAATTAATGCCGGATTCCGGCACTTCTTCAAAAGAGGATATTACTGAAGGTTCACTTGCACTTTATCGCGCCTATCGCTCATTGCCGAAAAACAAGGCACTCATCAAATTCCTGAGCGAAGAAGGAATGAAAGCTGCGCTGCTCAAAACAGAAGGCCAATATCTGCAAGACAATCAACGCGACATGCACAAGGTGGACACGGAGTTG
>JAYTMF010000217.1:0-1758 GCA_043728755.1 Flavobacteriales bacterium | reverse complement strand
GCTGACTTTCTTCATCTTGATCGTCGTCCTTTTCTTCTTCTTCTTTTCCTTCTTCGAGCGCAGGATTGATCTCCATTTCATCTTTGATGCGTTGATCCAGTTCCATGGTTGGAATCTGCAGCATTTTCATCAATTGAATTTGCTGCGGTGACAGCTTCACTTGAAGTTTTTGTTGTAAATACTGTTTTAACATATTGGCTCAAACCTACATCGAATTTTCCGAGGCAAACATCAAGTATCAAGGAAAATATTCACCAAGAAGTAAATGCATAAAAACTCCCTTCCTCGGAAATAAAGAAAAAGTGTGATGAAAAAGTAATACCAATGTGATTTATAAAACAGGCCAATGTTTGAGAAATCATACAGTGGTAAATGCCGATGGATACAAGTGTTTAGTTCTATCTGGCGAAGCAAAGATTGGACTATTACACTTGTCCAATCGGCATAATTCAGTCCTTTCGTAGCGAATTCGTGTATCATCGATTTTTTCTCAATGAAACAAACTTTACTTTCGGACCACCAAAAAGTCACGACAATAAATCCATCTGGTGGCATTTTATTGAAGGACTATTGAAAAAGATATGCAACAATTCATTCGCAAACTGGTGTACCGCACTATTCTCGGCAAGAAGAATTTCTCGGCCGAGAATCTGCGCGATGTATCACCATTCATGTTTGCCAAGGCCTTCCGCGTATTCAGAATAAATATTCTGGCGCATATCCGCGACATGTTTTTGATTGCACTCGGCATTAGTTCAGCGGCATTCGGACTTGAAAGTTTTTTACTCCCCAATCGATTTATTGATGGCGGGGCAACGGGAATTGCCATGTTGGCAGCAGAATTGACCAATCTACCACTTCCGCTATTATTGATGGTCATCAACATTCCTTTCATCTATATGGGCTACAGAATAATCAGTCCCATGTTTGCATTCAAAACTGCCGGCGCCATTTTGCTTCTTGCGTTGATGTTGACCTCCGTCACATTTCCGGAAGTGACCAATGACAAACTTCTGGTAGCGGTATTTGGTGGATTTTTTCTCGGTGCAGGTATCGGACTTGCTGTGCGTGGTGGATCTGTGCTCGATGGAACTGAAGTGTTGGCCCTTTTCCTCAGCAGGCGGATCGGGGCAACGCTTGGCGACATTATCATGGCCGTCAACATTATTGTTTTCAGCTTGGCAGCATATGTACTCACCGTAGAAGCAGCTCTTTATAGTATGATCACTTACTTGGCAGCTTATCGAACGGTGGACTTTGTGATCGAAGGTATTGAGGAGTATATAGGTGTTACCATCATTTCTTCGCACTACGAAGAAATCCGAAAAATGATCATTGACAAAATGGGACGAGGTGTGACAGTCTATCGGGGTAAACGCGGCTATGGCAAATTGAATGAAGCCATAGATGTGGACATTATTTATTCGGTGATCACGCGTCTGGAGATTCGCAAACTCAATGCTGAGATTGAGAAAATTGATCCTCATTCATTTGTCGTGATGAATTCAGTAAAGGATACCAAAGGCGGAATGATCAAGAAAAGAAGACTACACGGTTGATGTGCCAACAAAAAGAAAAACAACCATTCAAAGATTTGTTTTCTTCTGCTTCGGAGAAATACGCTTCATTTCGTCCGCAATACCCTCCTGAATTATTTATTTGGCTTTCATCATTGGTGGAAAAAAAAGAGCTCGCATGGGATTGCGCAACGGGAAACGGACAAGCGGCCAAACATCTGGCGGAATTATTTGATCGCGT
>JAYTMF010000216.1:0-4322 GCA_043728755.1 Flavobacteriales bacterium | reverse complement strand
ATTCTGCAAGTTTTTCTCTAAAAGTCGGAAAGCTATTGAGGTTTGCATGCTTGCCACCAACAATGGTGATCATGCTTACATCACGTTGTTGTTTTTCCGCATCGCGAAACAATTGTAGCGCCTGTGAATGAGGAACAACAATGTCCTTAGTCCCATGAAATATTCTCACAGGGCAATCGATGTGTTCTATATAAATGTCAGATCGGAAACGATATCTCAATAGATAAGTAATGGGAAGAAACGGAAGATAGTATTTGCCGATTTCGATCAGATTATAGAAGGGCGTTTCAAGTACAACTTTATACGCCTTCTTGCGAGATGCAAGTCGCGTAGCAAATGCGCAACCCAATGAACGTCCATAGATCAGTAATTTTTTTTCCGGGAATCTCATGGCGACATAGTCATAGCAGAACTCGATATCGCGATGCATGAAGGATTCTGATCGCCTACCTTTGCTTTGACCATATCCGCGGAAGTCCGGAACAAAGACATGATATCCATATCCACTCAATTCCTCCGCCATAAACTGCCATCGTTTTAGACTACCGGTGTTGCCATGCAGATAAATAATCACTCCTTTGGATTGTTCAACAGTGAGTAAAAGCGAGTGAATTTTACCCTTGTTTGGTGTGCTCAAAAAAATCTCTTCACTTGGAGTGGATAATTTGCTTTGAAAGCGATCTCCCGGCCATGTTGGAACAAATATGAATTTCTCTTGAATGATAAAATAGACTATGCAGACTCCTACATACATAAGTATGAGAACGGAAACGGTATTGATCAGGTAGCTGTACATCTGAATGAACCCGGTGATGGATCTCTTGAATTTCGGACAAAAGATACTTCTATCCCTGACTGTTCATCAAAAAGCCCCGTCATGTCGACGGGGCTTTTAATCTTCGAAAGTGTTAGGTTTAGTGTCTTACAACGAGCTTAAGTGTTCGTTTTTCGCTTGCCGATTGAATGTGCACCATGTAAATTCCTGCTTCAAATGTTGAAGTGGGTAGGGATACTTGCACCACACCGAAGCCATTTCGGATGCTGTGTTGGAAAAGAACCTTTCCAGTGAGATCATAAACCATCAATTGTGCATCGGCTGCATTCACGAAAGTCATCTGCAATGTTGCATCTTCTTTGGTCGGATTGGGAAACAAACTTATTGCGTGTTGCACAATGATTTCTCCTACACCAACTCCCGTGAGTTCCAGAACATACACATCAGTGCAATTTCCGTTTGTTGCCGTTAGTGTGATGGTATGACTTCCACCTATGGCGAATGTGTGATCAGGATTGATTGCGTTGCTCGTTATGCCGTCACCGAAATCCCAATGATAACTGGTAGAATTTGTTGACGTGTTATTGAACGCATAATCCGCACTGCCAAATGCTGCTTCATATTCAAATGCCGCTGTCGGAGTAGGATTCACTTGCACAAATACGAAACCCGAACTCCCGGTTCCATCGCATTGATTCGTGTTTGTGACACTTACTGAATAAGCGCCCGAGGCAACTACCTCCAACGTTTGTGAATTCGCATCGGGTATAATTGCATCGTTCAAACTCCATTGATAGGTTACAGAATTGCTTGCGGTCAAAGTCACGCTCTCTCCTTCACATATCGTTGTCAAACCATTAATTGCAACCGTTGGTGCGGGTGAATCACTTACGGAAACTTCAATACTGTTCGACATTACTTGACATCCATTACTGTCCGTAAAAGTCACTACGTATGTGCCGGATTCGATTACCACAATACTGCTTGTATTTTGATTATTTGACCAGCTATTGCCGTTTGTTTGATCGGAAGTCAACGTAACAGATCCACCTGTGCAAAAAGAAGTTGGTCCAGTGGCTGCAATTGAAATAGAAGGAGAAGGGAAAGTATTGATCGGAAGTACAACAGTGTTGGATACACATCCTTTTTGGTTGCTGATGATCAACGAGATATTCGCTGGAGCAGTCACGGTGATGGAAGATGCTGTTGAGCCATTGCTCCATTGATAAATGCCATTTGTGATATTGGAATTTGCAGTGAGGGTCACAGTCACACCGGGACATACCGTCGTTGATCCATCAGCATCAATACTAGCTGTGATCGTGTTGTTGATCACTGAAATGTATTCTACATTTTGCGGATCGAATTCAGCCCAGCAAGCTGTCCAGTTGTCGGTTCCAATGGCTCCTCTGAAACTCGTTGGTGTAAAAAAGGAGTTGTCGAGATAGGAATCACTGAATGAACTTCCACTCATCAAAGGTGAGCTTGACAATAATGAAAAATCGGGTTGACTGTTGTTCACATTTCTGAATTGTAATTCCGAATAGTGATTCACCAGTGTATTATTTATGGAGGGTGAGTTGTACCAACTATCAATATCAAAGGTTCCGGATACGTTATTCGGATTTGCGCTGGTGGACGTTGCGAGACTATCATTCATGTAGCACAATACTGAATTTTTAAATCGCAGATCATTGTTGGCTGCATTGGCCTGTGTCGTAGAACCATCGATGAGTAAGCCTGTCGGATACCCTACAAATACAGAGTTGAAAACACTCGTCTGTGCATTGCGTCGGATGTGCAATGCGCGCTTAAAATTAGAATTGATTGTAGAGTTGAAGGTCAATGGGCCGATGATCGATATATTGGAATATATGGGGCGAGTGATAGGTGTGTTGCCTGTTCCCTGTCCGTCATTGTCTGATTCAAAACCATTTGATCCGGATTGATCGGCGATATTCGGATCGCGAATAGCGAGGCCAAATTGAATGTTGCCACGATAGCCGAAATCTGTGTCAAAATCATCGTCCCAATTGTTGTAACACACCAAGTGTTTGCAGTTAACTGTTCCACCAAACCATTCAATGGCATCATCTCCGGAGTAGGATACTTGAACATAGTCTATCACTGTTCCTCTTCCAACTCCTCCCATGGTCAATCCGTTGATTTCACTATTGGGTTGAAATGGAATACCACCAAATTCAATGCGCACGAATCTTAGAATACCGCTGTCATCATTGTCATCAGGATTGATACCTCCACCATAAAACGATCCAACACCTCCTTCGATGATGGCTTCACCGGCTTGAGTTCCCGAACCTGCATTTGCAGCAGCATTGATGGATGCCTTGCCACAAAGGATCACTCCGCCCCAGTCACCGTATGATCGTTGTCCTGCCGGTTTTTGTGATGTGAAAACAATCGGTTGTTCTGCCGTGCCATCCGCGATAATCCTGCCACCACGCTCAATGATCAAGGCGCCTTTAGTTATGTAATCTCCTTTGATCAACGTACCCGGTTCAATGGTTAATGTTGCTCCGTCTCGTACATACAACCAACCATTCAATAAATAAATATTGTCGTTAGTCCATGTTGTGTTGGTTGTGATTTCGCCGCTGACAATGATTTGTGCACCGGTGATAATGGTAATGATTGAAAATAGAATTGGTAAAATAATTTTCTTCATGGTTAATTTTTATGATGCAAATTTCATTTGCCCGTATTAACTCTCAATGACATCACTTTTATGGAATGGTTACCAATATTTCGGAATGGTTACGCGCAGAAGTGTTTGAGAAATCATACAATGGTATAAGTGGTTTGAGCACGCAAACGATTACCTTCTTCGCATCTAGCAAAGCAATCGCAAAGCCTTGAAATTCTTATTAAGACTGCTTGAAAGAGTAAGTCACTCCGAAAGTGAAATAGGTACCGCGCTTGAACGATTGTAATTGCTGATCATTTTTTCTATCCAACACGCCATCATGATTTGCATCTTGAATCCAAACCGTTGATTGATTCAACATATCCTGAATGCCAAATCGCACATCGAAATGTTCACCAACTGATTTATTGACAGTGAGATCGACCAAATGACGTGGCATCTCCCAAACCTCCGGAATTCCAGGTACACCGGCAATAACAACGCGCTCGCCAACAACATTATACATGGCACTAATGATTAGTCCGATAGAGTCATTCTGATAAAAAATACCTGTGTTGATGATGTAGGGTGATTGCCCCATCATTGGACGCGAAGTATTGATGTTTGTTTCTTTATCTGCTTGTGAAAGTTGAATCGAGCTCTTAATGAGTGATGCATTTGCAACGATCGTGAACTGGCTCATCCAGTTTGCTTTTTGATGTTGATCACTTCCATTCAGCAGGGAAGCGATATGACTAAGTTTGATGCGTGTGTCTATTTCTACTCCATAGTTGGTAGCACTGGGTGCATTGCCGGGCGCGAAACTCAGCGTTCCTCCGCTTCCAACTCCAGGTTGGAAATACAATTCAATAGGATTTTCGAAGTATTTATAAAAAGCTCCAA
>JAYTMF010000215.1:0-2216 GCA_043728755.1 Flavobacteriales bacterium | reverse complement strand
ATCCGTGGCGAAACTGCTAAGACTTAGCCGCCAAAACCGTCGTCCGCACTTCGCCAAAATCAATTCTAATCCCGTTGCGCTCCGCAAAACCTCGGATAATCACCGTATCGCCATCTTCCACAAAACGCCGCGTCGTCACGCCATCTGCCAACGTAATCGCGTTTTTTCCACCCCAAGTCAACTCCAAAAGTGACCCAAAACTATCCGCTTCCGTCCCCGAAATTGTCCCCGAACCCAAGACATCACCGACGTTCAAATTACAACCATTCACCGTATGATGCGCGATTTGTTGGGCAACCGTCCAATACATATTTTTGAAATTGGAACGACAAATAACAGACGCTTGCGGCGTCGAAAGGGACCCCTCAGTATATTTTGCATTTGACGCGTCAAACGTCGATTTGGAACTAAAATCCGACTTTCCCCCGTGTAAATCAGCCGTTTTAGCGGGGAAATCAACATTTGGCACAAGCAAAACCTCCAACCGAACGTCAAAATTTTGACGATTTTTCTCCTGCAAATAAGGCAAAACGGCGGGCGACTGCGGCGCAACGGGTACGCGAAAAGGCGCTAAAGCCGCCGTCGTCACCACCCACGGCGAGACTGCCGAAAAGAAGTTTTTAGCCAAAAACGGACCTAAAGGCACGTATTCCCACTTCTGAATATCCCGCGCCGACCAATCGTTGAACAGCAAAAAACCGAACGCATAATCTTCCGCTTCGTCCACGGGAATCGCGTCGCCAAGCGGATTGCTTCTGCCAATAATCGTCGCCATTTCCAACTCAATATCCAGTCGCCGCGTTGCCGAAAAAATCGGTGGCTGTGTTTCATCGGAACAAATTTGACCTTTCGGACGGTGAAAATTGGTTCCCGAAACAAAAATCGAACTCGCCCGTCCGTGATACGCCACGGGAATGTGTTTCCAATTTGGCAACAACGCATTCGCGGCATCTCGAAACATCATCCCCACATTCGTCGCGTGTTGTTCGGACGAATAAAAGTCCGTATAATCGCCAATTTTTACGGGCAAATGCAGATTTACAGCGTTTTCAGCGTAGAAAATCGCATTTTTAGCGAAATATACTGAGGGGTCCTTTGGTGTCGGATTTGGGATGTCGGATGTCGGAAACGCGCCGAAATCTGAAACCCGAAATCCGAAATCGTTTATGGTTGGGCATTTTACGGATGATGAAAAGGTGCTACAATTCATCAATTCAGAAGATTTAGACCGCCTCGCCTCGTTGGGAACAAGCTGCCCTGACCATTTTTTGCGGACAAAAATCAGTCCCTTGGTTTTGGATTTGAAACCATCGGACGACTTGAACGATGTCGCAAAAATCAAGGAAATTTTGACCCCTCAGTATGCCGCTTATCGCCAAATGTACAGCGATTATTACGATACCTGCAAGCATCCGAATAGCCCCGCGATGCGCGATGCAAATCCTGGTGTGGTCTTATTTAGAGGCGTCGGCATGTTCACTTTTGCGAAAGATAAACAAACCGCAAGAGTCGCGTCTGAGTTTTATGCCAATGCCATAAACGTCATGCGTGGTGCAGAAGCCGTTTCAGAATACACCGCTTTGCCGCGTCAAGAGGCATTCGATATTGAATATTGGTTATTAGAAGAAGCAAAATTGCAACGGATGCCGCCGCCAAAACCGTTGTCGGGTCGTGTTGCCCTTGTGACGGGAAGTGCGGGTGGAATCGGTAAAGCAATTGCTAAAAAATTGGCATCAGAAGGCGCGTGTGTTGTGCTGAATGACATCAATGCTGAACGTTTGGAAGGCGCAAAAGCCGAATTTATAAAGCTGTTTGGCAAGGATGCGGTTTCTACTGTTTTGATGGATGTTACGAATTCACGGAGCATTGAAGACGCGATGGAAGCGGCAAGTTTGGCTTTTGGTGGTGTTGATATTGTGGTCAATAATGCGGGCATTAGTTTGTCAAAACCTATTACTGAACACACGGTTGCAGATTGGGATAGAGTGTATGATATTTTGGTAAAAGGTCAATTCCTTGTCAGTCGTGAAGCGGTTGAAGTGATGCGGAAGCAGGGCTTTGGTGGCGATATTGTGAATATTGTGTCCAAAAATGCAGTCGTTTCTGGTCCAAATAACTTGGCTTATGGTTCTGCAAAGGCGGCACAAGCACATGGGACACGCCTTTTAGCGGCTGAATTGGGTGCTGATAAAATCCGTGTAAATATGGTCAATCCA
>JAYTMF010000214.1:0-4301 GCA_043728755.1 Flavobacteriales bacterium | reverse complement strand
GATTGAACTAAACACTTGTATCCATCGGCATTTACCACTGTATGATTTCTCAATCATTGGCCTGTTTTATAAATCACATTGGTATAAGATGCCATCCATCGCGCAACACTGTCTGAACATAAATAAGCAGACTCACGCCCGATATGATGCCCATCTTTGTACTGATACAATTCCTTAGCACCATTCATATCGTTATATGGAATGTTCATCTTCTCAGCAGTGCGTATCATGACATCAGAAAATTCAGGAAGAATATCCAATTCAATGTCGTAGATAGGTTGCGAAACCGGCAATCGAACCATGAACACTTTACCGTGCTGCTGCAAATAGGCAATTGTCTTTTCTAGGTATTCAACACGCATGGGCGATAAGACATATTGCCCAACCGATTTACGGTGATTCGAAATTTTTCCCTTTGCACGTTTAGCAATACTAATGCTATCCATGGCTACATCCACCTTCAACCAACCATCGTGTTGCAGATCCATTTCATTTACGGTGAGGTTGAAATGCTCCAGAAATAAATGTCCCCAGCCATTGGTGTAGTTGTGAAGCAGGTATTCATAATTTGGTGTGACATTGGCGTAGTGTGTTGTATAAAGTGCACCAGACAATTCAGGGAGCTTTGCCTTTCTACCTGTTGAATCTGTAGGTGCAATGCAAATCGAATAAGGTTCAACGGTTACAATGAACAACCCATTTTTCACTGAAGGATCAAGTTTTTGTTGAATTTTGTTCAAATAGACTTCGCCAAACGGACTCGTGAGTGAAGTGAAGGCAAAATTGTACATCGGCCCTTCAAAGCCCGCGCTCTGAATCAATGGATCAAATTGCGAAGGAACCATTCCCTGTGAAGCGCGCGAGGTTCCAATGATCATAGAACGCTTGGATTGGCCGGTAAATCTGAGATAATACGCATCGGTTTTTCCTCCTGCGTAAAATCCGGCAATTAAGTGAAGCACAAGTGCTATGAAAACGGCTATGGATGTCTTTACCAGAAATTTTCTCATCACTATTAGAATTGAAAATAAATAAACTGGTTAGCATTGTAAACAGCGTAGAAGAACAGTCCGGCGAATACCATGGAATAAATGGATCGCCTCTTCCATGGACTCAGGGCACTAATTTCAAGCGGATGTTGTTTCGTACGTCCAAGCCATTCCACAACGATGAATGCGAGAATAAACAAACCGAGAATCCAGTCGCGGAACTTGGGAATGGTCAGTGCAGATACGCTAAACATCTTCTTCAAAAATTCGACGGCCACGTGAAGATTATCTGCGCGAAAGAACACCCATGCGATAGTGGCAAGAAAAAAGGTAACACCCATTCCGATCAACTCTCTGAATGACGGCAACACCCTGCCCTCCGCTATTATACCGGTGTGCTTTCTATGTCGTTTTGACAACAGCAAAGGGAGAAAATACAATGCGTTCAAAAAACCCCAAATCACAAACGTCCAATTTGCTCCGTGCCAGAAGCCGCTTACAAGAAAAATAATGAAGGTATTTCTGACCACCTTGAAAGTCCCTCCTCTGCTTCCACCTATTGGAAGATAGAGATAATCCCTGAACCAAGTGGTGAGTGATATATGCCACTTGCGCCAGAATTCCGCCATATCACGTGAGAAATACGGATAGTTGAAATTCTGCATCAGGTTGAATCCAAAAAGTTTTGCGATGCCGAGTGCCATATTGGAATAACCACTGAAGTCACAATAGATCTGGATGGAGAAAAGCACAGCACCTACCCATAGTGTACTGCCTGATTCTGCACCATAATATCGGAAGATGGTATCAACAAGCACAGCGCAATTGTCAGCGATAACCACTTTGGTAAAAAGTCCCCAAAGAATTTGCCGCATGCCATCTGCTGCCTGCTCATAATCAAAAATTTTCTTGCGGTGAAATTGCGGGAATAGATTCCTTGCCCGTTCAATAGGACCCGCCACCAGCTGAGGGAAGAACATGACGTAAACGGAATAAGTGAGGAAATCTTTTTCTGCCTTCTGTTCGTTCTTATAAACATCTATCACATAGCTTAAACTTTGAAATGTATGAAAAGAAAGTCCAATAGGCAGCGCTATTTGCAAAGCAGTGATAGAGTAATTCCAACCGATGAGTTTTGCGATGTGATTGGTATTGTCGATAAAGAAATTATAATACTTAAAAACAAAAAGTATCATACATGTAGAGACGACACTCAGTATCAAAATCCATTTGCGCTTTTTTCCTGTGGTGCGTTCGAGCCAGATCCCGGCGAAATAATCAATAATGATGGCGAGGAACAATACCAGAATGTACTCCGGTATGAGAAACATATAGAACACACAACTTGCAATGAGAAGAATGGCATTTTGCAATCGCGTCTTACCGGCAGCTACAAACCAAAACAATGCAAATACTATCGGCAGAAAAATGGCAAACTCCAACGAGTTGAATAGCATGGTGTCCTGACAATGATTTTAAAGTTGATCGGGCCCGAATGAAATTCTACATTTCAAATGTTTCCATAAACTTGGTGGTGAAATCACCTTCTCTGAACTTAATATCTTTCATTAGTTTCTGATGAAATGGGATCGTTGTTTTGATACCCTCAATGATATATTCATCCAGCGCACGCTGCATCTTGGTGATGGCCTCCTCTCTGGTTTGAGCCACTACGATGAGTTTTGCGATCATAGAATCATAATAAGGCGGGATCATATAACCCGCATAGGCATGCGTATCAATCCTTACGCCGTGTCCGCCCGGTGAGTGATACGAAGTGATCCTTCCTGGCGAAGGCGCAAAGTTTTTATAGGGATCTTCGGCATTGATGCGACATTGAATCGCATGCATCTTTGGGTAGTAGTTTCTTCCTGAAATCGGATCACCTGCGGCAAGCTTGATTTGCTCCTTCACAAGATCGTAATTGATCACCTCTTCAGTGATCGTGTGCTCCACCTGAATACGCGTATTCATTTCCATGAAGTAGAAATCACGGTTTTTGTCCACGAGAAATTCCACGGTTCCCACACCCTCATACTTCACTGCTTCAGCCGCTTTGATGGCTGCCTGTCCCATTTTCTCTCTCAACTCATCGGTCATATAAGGCGATGGCGTTTCTTCTACCAACTTCTGGTGGCGACGTTGAATAGAACAATCGCGCTCACTCAAATGACACGCTTTTCCATATTGATCACCTGCTATCTGAATTTCAATGTGGCGTGGTTCTTCTACGAATTTCTCCATGTACATGGCATCGTTGCCAAAAGCAGCCAAAGCTTCACGTCGAGTCTTTTCCCACGCCTCAACCACATCGTCATCATTATTGCACACACGCATACCCTTTCCACCACCACCTGCTGTGGCTTTCATCATGATGGGGTACTTTATTTCTTTGGCAATTTTCAAAGCTTCTTCAAGTGTCGCAATTAATCCATCACTTCCCGGAATACAAGGAACACCGGCATCTCTCATCGTCTGCTTTGCACTGGCCTTGTCGCCCATGGCGTCGATCATCTCCGGTGAAGCACCAATGAATTTTATTCCGTTCTCCTTGCAGACCTTTGAAAACGTTGCGTTCTCAGAAAGAAATCCGTATCCGGGGTGTATTGCATCGGCATTGGTTATCTCTGCAGCTGCGATAATGCTTGGAATCTTTAGATATGAATCCTTGCTTGCCGGTGGACCAATGCAAACCGCTTCGTCCGCAAAACGCACGTGCAGACTATCTGCGTCCGCAGTGGAATAAACCGCCACTGTGGCGATGCCCATTTCTTTGCAGGTTCTTATTACGCGAAGCGCAATCTCACCTCTATTAGCTATCAGTATCTTATTGAACATGTTTCCTTCAAATTTGACGAATTGGTGATTTAGAGAATTTAAGAATGTCGTATTGTCAAACTATCGCCCGATTGTCCCATTAAATTAAGACATTCAAACATTTTCTGCTCGATGAAAACGACTTCTTCGTTATTGCCTTACGCTGGTTCAACCAGAAACAACGGTTGATCATACTCGATCGGTGAGCTGTCGTTCACGAGTACTTTAACAATCCTACCACTGACCTCTGATTCGATCTCGTTGAACAATTTCATCGCTTCGATCACACATACTGTATCACCTTGCTTCACCATTGAACCTACTTCCACAAAAGCAGGCTTATCCGGCGTAGCCGAGCGGTAGAACGTACCTATCATCGGGGACTTTACCTCAATGGTGTTGCCCTTAGGTTCTTCGGCTGCAGGTGAAGTGGCTGCAGGTGAAACGGTAGCTGCCACAAGCGCAGCCATCGGGGCAGAAACGGGTGCTGCAACA
>JAYTMF010000213.1:0-4457 GCA_043728755.1 Flavobacteriales bacterium | reverse complement strand
TCAAAGACGGTGAAAAACGGGGGGGGAATAACTTGTTAGTAAATCAAGAATTCCTTTGATTTGGTTGAAATGTTTCATGTTGTAAAATAGAATAAAAGGTTAAAGTAAACTTAATGTCATGTGCGCATAATTCGCGGAAAAACACAAACTAAAAAGCAGAAGTGATGCGCTAGTGAACATCACCTGCTCCAACGGAGCAGTGGCAAGTCAAGTAGAAAAGTGCAATAATGTGGGGGTTGGTTTTTTGTCGGTAAAGTGTTTTAAAGGGTTTCGATTTTTGCTTTTGCCATTGTGATTGTAAAGATGCCGTAAAGTTTGAAATTCCATAAAATAAATGAAACTATTTTCAATTTCCGAGGGAATTTGGGTGCTTCGCGCGGTGGTTTCACGCAGAAATACACGGAAGGCGACAAAAAAAAAGGCCACCATTTCCGGCAGCCTTTTCATAGTTTTTATTCAGAAATCAATATCTGTACGTATCACTTTTGAATGGTCCTTTCACATCCACACCGATGTACTTGGCTTGCGCAGGTGTTAGTGTTTCGAGTTCCACACCTATTTTCTCAAGGTGAAGCATGGCTACTTTCTCATCGAGATTCTTAGGAAGGACATACACTTTGTTCTCGTATTTGCCGTGGTTGGTCCACAACTCAAGTTGAGCAAGCGTTTGGTTGGTGAATGAATTACTCATCACGAATGACGGGTGACCGGTAGCACAACCAAGATTTACCAATCTTCCCTCAGCAAGAACGATGATGTCTTTGCCGTCGATCGTGTATTTGTCGACCTGAGGCTTGATAACGTCTTTCGTGGCGCCATAATTTCCATTGAGCCAGGCCATATCAATCTCATTGTCGAAGTGCCCGATGTTGCAAACAACAGCGTTGTGCTTCATCGCTTTGAAATGACGATCAACAATGATGTTGTAGTTACCTGTTGCAGTAACGATGATGTCGGCTTCAAGAATGGCAGTATCCATTTTCTTCACTTCGTAACCTTCCATAGCAGCTTGCAGCGCGCAGATAGGATCGATTTCCGTAACAATAACGCGAACACCGCAGCTGCTGAGGGATTCAGCTGAACCTTTGCCTACATCGCCGTATCCGGCCACTACAGCCACTTTTCCGGCCATCATCAGGTCGGTAGCTCGGCGGATCGCATCTACCAACGATTCGCGACAACCGTATTTGTTGTCGAATTTGCTTTTGGTAACAGAGTCGTTGATATTGATTGCCGGCAATTGAAGCGTTCCATTTTTTTCACGCTCATAAAGGCGCAAAACACCGGTAGTAGTTTCTTCAGAAATTCCGCGAATGCCTTTTACCAGTTCAGGGAATTTATCGAACACCATGTTGGTGAGGTCACCACCATCGTCGAGAATCATATTCAAGGGCTGTCCGTCAGAGAAAGCATGCAATGTTTGCTCAATGCACCAGTCAAATTCTGCTGCTGTCATGCCTTTCCATGCAAAAACAGGAATACCGGCAGCGGCAATTGCTGCAGCGGCGTGATCTTGTGTGGAGAAAATATTGCAAGAGCTCCATGTAACTTCAGCGCCAAGTTCAACCAATGTCTCTATCAAAACTGCTGTTTGAATGGTCATGTGCAGGCATCCCGCTACACGAGCGCCTTTCAAGGGTTTTGTTGTTCCGAATTCACTGCGAAGACTCATCAGTCCGGGCATTTCAGCCTCTGCTAAACGGATTTCTTTGCGGCCCCATTCTGCGAGGCTCATGTCTTTTACTTTGTAAGTATTCACCTTTTCTGCGGTTTGTGTACTCATTTGATATGAAACGGTTTTATATTAATATACTGAAAACGAGGCGCGAAAATACGACTTTGATGTCCTTTATTGCAAACGAATTATGATGATTACGTTTGCGCAAGTATAACAAAGCATGGCATTAACGGTTCATCAGACATATCAAAAAAATGACACACTCCTCACATTATGGGAGGCAACGGAGACAACAAATGAGTTGCTAGTGTTGGCTGAGCTCACTGCGATAGAAAAGAATATTTTTTCGCGAATTCACCTAGAGAAGAGACAGCGGGAGTGGTTATGTATGAAGATTTTACTTCGAAGGTTTGCCGCGGATAGGATGTTGAGCAATTTAAGCAATGGAAAGCCTGTGATCACCGGGGGTAGGCATATATCCGTTTCACATTGCGGCAACATAGTGGGTGTAATTTTTTCAGATCATAATCTCGGAATGGATATTCAGACACCCAACGAAAAATTGTTTCATATTGCTTCTAAATTTTGCAATGTCAGCGAGTTAAAAGCAGCGAGTAATAATGATCATGCATTAGAAATTCTTACCATGATCTGGTCGGCGAAGGAAGCTGTCTTCAAGTTTTTCGGGGAACGAGTGCATTTTGCAAGAGAGATGAGCATGCAACCCTTTCAGGTGAAAGATCAGTCGTTAAAAGTTGACTACAGGGGTGTGCATGGTGCACGGACATTTCAACTAGCGCATATGAAGTTAAATGATTTTCACATCATTCATACCACTTAGCGAAGAGGTTACAGAATGTTGCCAGGTTCACGTGTACCCACCAACTTCATAAATAATACGCGGTGGAGATTATAGGATAATGGTTTTCTTTTGCAACGGCTGTGATGTCAAAATTGTCTACTTCAAAAGATCGAATATGAAAACAATCATTTCACTTACGTTTATCCTGCTTCCTTATGTGCTGATGAGTCAGTTGAATATGAAGCCGGCACCTGGAGGTTATATTGACGAGCATCCGCGAATACTTGAATTGAGCGGCAATCGCGATGTGATCTGGTCGGAGGATTTTTATACAGGCATTAATTCAAGTTGGGAAAACGCTGAGCAGGGCGGAGTAGCGAGTTGGGAATTTCGCGGTCCACTGACTATCCCCGATATTGAAGTGGGATCGCGTGGCACTTGTTTTCCGACAGGGACAACAGGAGATCACATTGACAGTCAGAGCTGGGAAAATGGTTTTGTGATTTTTGATTCCAATTGGTGGGATAATCCGAATAATCCGTGCATTGCAACGAATTTCGGAACAGGGCCGGCACCGGGGCCACATTTAGCAACGCTCACCAGTCCTTCGATTGATCTTTCTGCACATCCCGGTGTGGCTTTGGTTTTTAATCAATACCTGAAACGTTACAACGGAGAAACCAGAGTAGAGGTTAGTGCCGATGGAGGGCCTTGGCAAGTCGCTTTCATCAACCCGACCACTCCCAATCCTACATTGACAAATGATCAGCAATTTGTGCAGATCAGTGCATACGCGGGCGGACACGCTGATGTGAAGATTCGTTTTGTGTTTGATGGATTGTACTACTTCTGGTTACTCGATGACATAGCCATTGTGGATACATACATCAACGACCTGGGGACACGAAAAAGTACTTATGGAGATTTTGACATTTTTGATGTTTCGCATCCAACAGGATATGAGTTTTTGGAGTACACGAAATATCCTGATGAAATGGCACCGCATCTCAAATTCTCAACACAGTGTACCAATCTTGGCGGTGCATCTCAGACCAACTGCAGGTTGAATATTGATGTATTGGATGCGGCAAATAATGAGATACACAATGCGCAAAGTGCTGAAGGATTTGAAATTGTATCAGGAGGAAATATGGAGTTGCGCGCAAGCGATTTTCAAATGCCTGCGACGATGGAGAATTATCGCGTTGCGTTTCGTACAAGTCAGGATGAATTGGAAGAGTTTGAAAACAACAACCGCGATACACTTCGGTTCAATATCAATGACGTTCAATACGCACGAGATAGAATTTTCGCATCTGCGGTGTACCTCGGCACGCCAGAATATGCCAATACGCAATATGAAGTAGGCAATGTGTTTTTGGTCACCGCGCCGAATCAATCTCTTTATTCCATCAGCGTTGCTGTGGGCGTAGGGTCATCTGCTTCCACCTCGATTTATGGAGCATTGTATAGTTACAATCTGACTCAGAATCCTCCATTAGCGCTCATTGCTACAACTCCATCCATTGAGATCACTTCTTCAATGCTAAATAGCTTCGGAGATCAAATCATTACCAATCTAACCTTCAGCACACCTGTGCCGGTAAATAACGGGGCGACATATTTTGTGGCGGCAGGTTCGACGCAAGGGCCCGATAATTTTGTGTGTGCATTGAGTGGTGACGCAGAAGAATTCACTGCGCTGGTAAAATTTTTCCCGAGTGATTATTTCTATCTCGATCGCATTCCGATGGTGAGAATGAATTTCGGATTCTACAATGGAGTAAACGAATCATCTTCGGCTACAAACGCGCTAAAAGTGTTTCCGGTTCCTGCACGCGACATGTTGAACATCGCCCTCGAGGATTGGATGAATCTCGATGTTTCAATCAGTGTATTTGATTTGACAGGTAGGAAAGTGATGCATGAATATCTAAAGAACAATCAGCAAAAGCTGCTATCCATAGATGTAGGCAA
>JAYTMF010000212.1:0-8417 GCA_043728755.1 Flavobacteriales bacterium | reverse complement strand
GTGGATGATCCAACGATCAATGCATTCGAAGAAATGTATTGGGCGGAAGGTCCGGACCCGGTAATGATGGCTTCCGATGAAGTGAGTAGCACGCTTGTCAATATGCGCGAGTACGCCAACTTCTTCCGCACAAGTCCGAATCCGACGACTTCAGGTCAAGTGGTGGTGGATGCCGGAAATGATATCATCAAACAGATATGCATCTACGACATGAGTGGAAAACTCATCGAGACGCTCAGACCGAACAATACGCGGGTGCCTGTGAAGCTTCCTTCGACGATTGGCACTTACCTACTCGATGTTACAACGGCAAGTGGTAGAAGGCTGGAGAAGGTGATGCGCAGATGAGTTCGAAGTTCTTAGTTCCGGAGTTCCTAGCTTCGGGTAACTATCAAAAGTGTGTTTGAACAATTCGAAATATTCTCCTTTTGAAGGGTGCTTTCCTTTGTTATTTTCGATATGTGAATCGTGGATGACGAAGTTTCGGTTGGAGCTTTTCGTGGAGTGTTGTTTGTTGTTATTCCAAGGTGGGAGGATAGCAAAATTGTGAGCGGTCAATTTGTCGCGAGAGTTTATTTGTTGTTTCGAGCGACTCAAGCGTGTAAAGAAACTTTTGGCTCTTTTTTTCTATTGAAATTATTTGTTGTTATATCGAATGGACAAGTGTAATAGTCCAATCTTTGCTTCGCCAGATTGAACTAAACACTTGTATCCAACGACATTTACCACTGTATGATTTCTCAAACATTGGCCTGTTTTAGAAATCACATTGATATAAGAGCATTTCTATTACAATTTTTAATGACGCAGGTACTGCGTCACAATTCCCTAAATCCTTTTCGGTGATATCAGTTTTCATTATTAAACCCTTTGGTTTAAATTATTTTCAATTTTAATATTTCCGAATAATCATCTTCATAAATTATGGAAGTACCGTTTCATAAAGTGCGTAAGTAGGGAAGTTATTCTGAAATTTTCAACCCTGTCAAGGGTCAAAAAATTCGTGGCGAAAAAAAATCTTCACACGACAAGCGGTTTCACCTTCGTCCCGATCAACGTTATCGCTTGCATCAATTGCGTATGCGTCATGCCTGCATCCATTTGAAAAGTGAGTCGAGAAATTCCGCCAAGTGAAGCGCTGTGCCGCATAATTTTCTCCGCAACTTCCTCGGGATCTCCTACAAGCAGCGCTCCTGTCGGGCCATTTTGCGCATCAAATCGCTCTTTGGACACAGGAGGAAAACCTCGCTCCTTTCCGATCTTGGTAAACATTTCGGCATAGCCGGGATAATAATGTTCGACAGCTTCTTCTTTCGTGTTGGCCACATATCCCAATGAATGCAATCCGACTTTTAATTGTTCCGGTGAATGACCCGCTATCTCTGCTGCTTGTTTATATAAGTCGATCAAGGGCCTGAAGCGATGCGTTTCACCTCCGATCACAGCGACCATCAAGGGCATTCCCAGTTGTCCTGCGCGTGCGAAGGATGCGGGTGTTCCACCAACGCCAAGCCATATAGGTAGCTTTGCTTGCATAGGACGAGGATAGATCGCCTGACGATGAAGTGCAGGACGAAATTTGCCCGACCAATCTACAATTTCGTTGTCGCGAATATTTAGTAGGAGATGAAGTTTTTCTGAGAACAGTGCGTCGTAATCATCTAGGTTTAATCCGAAAAGAGGAAAGGCTTCAATGAACGATCCACGACCGGCGACGATCTCTGCTCTGCCATTTGAAATTAAATCGAGTGTTGCGAAATTTTGAAATACTCTTACCGGATCTGCAGCACTGAGGACAGTTACAGCACTCGTCAAGCGAATGCGTTTCGTGCGCGACGCAGCAGCAGCTAAGATCATCGAAGGCGCTGAGTCGAGAAATTCTTTGCGGTGGTGTTCGCCGATACCGAAAATATCCAGACCTACTTCATCGGCGTGCACGATGCGTTCGATCAATTCGTTCAACGCAAGTGCATGACTCATCTTTGAATGAGTTGGCGCAGCGGCGAAACTATCAATTCCTATTTCCATAGTGGATTAAACAGAGACTTCATACAGACTAAAAGTTTTGCCTGCTCATCGCCCCGAAGGTAAACATCGCCGATTGCCAATTCGTTGATGTGTGTTGGAATTACTGCCGTTTATTGTTTCACCAGTTTAATGATTTCTTTTTTGTTGCCTTGTGTCACTGTCATCCAATAAAAACCGGATGAGATGTGAGCAGTATTGATCAAGTTGTTGCCATGAGAAAGGCGTTGCCATACCACAACATTTCCCAACATATCCATGATGAACACATCGCCGGAGGCATTTTTTTCAATGACAGTAAGGGTGTTTTCAAATGGATTTGGAAACACATGGCTACCCATTGGTGTTGATATATCATTTGTTGAAGCTATCACTTCGCAGAGGCCATTCACTTGTATGGGCACGCTGCTGTTGTTGACCTCTATGTCACCCAGATAACCGGTACCCCATGTCCATACAGTGCCATCGTTTTTTAGTGCTACGGTAGTGAAGT
This sequence comes from Flavobacteriales bacterium, assembly GCA_043728755.1. Taxonomy (GTDB): domain Bacteria; phylum Bacteroidota; class Bacteroidia; order Flavobacteriales_D; family Sanyastnellaceae; genus JAIBBG01. Next base: position 5,899 of record JAYTMF010000212.1, on the reverse strand, counting down.
TCACACCCGCATCAATGGCCACCGCGCCGGTAAGATCACTTACCTGCACAGGCACGTTGCTGTCGTTAGCGTTGCCGTTACCCAACTGATTGAAAAGATTGCCGCCCCAGGTCCAAACTGTACCATCGTTCTTGATCGCAACACCGTGCCTGCCACCCGCAGAGATGGCAATGATGCCGGTAAGATTACTTACCTGCACAGGAAAATTGCTGTCGGTATTGTTGCCATTGCCCAATTGACCGCTACTGTTTCTACCCCAACTCCAAACCGTGCCGTCACTTTTTAATGCCAGTGAAAAAGAACCACCACCCGCCACTGCAATAGCATTTGAGAATGATTCAATTTGCAGAGGTTCGTTGCTACTAATGTTGGTGCCAACACCCAATTGTCCTAATAAATTATTGCCCCATGCCCACACGCTTCCATCATTTTTTACAGCCAGCGAAAAATAATCGCCGGCCGCAATAGCTGTTACGCCAGTAAAGGATGGAATTTGATTGGGGTATGCATTGTCGGAGTTGGTTCCATCACCGAGCTGGCCACTACCACCTTCACCAAAAGAATAAATGGTGCCATCGCTTTTTAGTGCAAGCGAATGATAATTGGCAGCAAGGGCAATGATTTCAGATAGTTCAAATGGCTCTACCGGCACATTGCTATCCGAATTTGAATCGTTGCCAAGTTCGCCATAGCTGTTGCCGCCAAAGCTTCTAACCGAGCCATCATTTAGTAGCACCAGCGAATGGTCGGCCCCAGCCACTACTGAACTTACACCAGTGAGCAAATTCACCGGTATGGCAACAGGTACTTCGCTGTCGTTGCTCGAGCCATTGCCCAGCTGACCGTAGTCGGAGCTACCCCATGCCATCACAGTTCCATCGACACATATCGTTAGCACATGATTAGCCCCGGCAGAAATATTCTGGGCGTATGAAGTAGTCGGCAAAATGCAAAACGTGGATAGAATGAGAACAGTTGCAACCAAGATATATAGTGATTTCATATTGATAAAGATTTGGTTTAAATACGATTGTTTCCAGCGCGAGCATTCTGCCATCGCGATGATGTAAAAGTATTTAAATGGGTGATCATTTTCTAACACGGATAATGACTATATCTAGTGAGATGAAGGATTGTTTTTTTCGAGGTGCATGGAGTAGGGTTGTTTGATGAGGTTGTTGATTCACACTTATCATTTTATCAAATGCATTCAACCCCAACGATGTTGGATCTATATAGGTATTACCGATTGAACAAGTGTAATAGTCCAATCTTTGCTTCGCCAGATTGAACTAAACACGTGTATCCATCGGCATATACCACTATATGATTTCTCAAACATTGGACTGCTTTATAAATCACATTGGTCTTATTTGCAGGAGATCAATCGCTGCCTCGTTGAAGACAAACCTCGATGGAAGTATCAATCTTATGACAACAAAGAGTAGGTTATTCTACCATTTTACTTTTTGCAACTACACACCAAAGAAGTTCCTTGATGAATTCTGCTGCTCTTTTATCGGTCGCCGCTTGATCTGTGGCCTTTCCATTTTCGTCAAATGATTCATTCACTTTCGAAACTTGAAATCTTGCGGGAACTGTCCATGCGCGAATTTTCCACAACGAAAACTGCAGCGAAATGATAACCTGCGTACCTCCGAAAGCGCCATCTGATACAGTGGCAATTGCAATTGGCTTGCGATGCCACTCGTCATAGAGGAGGTCGATGACATTTTTCAAACTCGCAGGATAGCCTCCATTGTATTCCGGTGTAACGATCAATACACCATCGGAGGTTTTGATCTTGGTTGCAAAATCCAGCATAGCAACCGAGGGATTTTTTTGGTGCCTCAATCTTTCATCAAACAATGGAAAATTGTATTCTGCTAAATCCAGAATTTCAACTGTTGCCAAATTATTCGACTCTATGTATGTTTTGAAATACAACGCAACCCTGTCGCTTTTTCTTCCTGTTCGGACGCTTGATGAAATGATGGCTATGTGTGACATATTTTGATTGTAATAATTTGGTTTGTTCGCCCAACTCACGGTATTGGTCATTGCTGAACAATTGACAGCTGGGCCTTCTCAATTTATTGGGAATGTAGACTGCTTTCATCTTCTGTTTAATTGTAGTCTCTAAATTTATACTCCAATGTATTGCATGGCTTTGTCGCATGTCTCTATTCCGTGGTCGACATTTTCAAAAGTGAATACATCTTTCAATCTTTGAAAATACTTTCGGGTGTTTTCTATTGACATCAGATACGGAAACAATAAATCCTTATGGACTTGGAGGAGAAAGGTACCAACTTTTATCTCTCGCAATTGCACTTTCAGGTAATATGGTTTTTGCGTTGTGTCTTTATATCGACTTATCGCTAAAGCTTCATAGTCCACTAAGCATCTTTCAGTCTGTTTTTTGACAATGGGTGAAGATACTCGTGATGCTGTTGATCATTGGCAACTGGAAAGAAATTGAACATTTGCAGACAATTCATTACAATACCGAATGGACAACTGTATGATTTCTCAAACATTGGCCTGTTTTATAAATCACATTGGTAAAACATTGTGCTATACAGTTTCACACGGCATTTCACGCAAGGAATTTCAGAAATCACAGAATACAAATACTTGTCATTAACTTCATGAGAAGTCCTTTTAAATTATCATCGGTTTTGACAAATTCAAATTGATTCAATTTGATCAAAGTCATCGCATCTCGTTTGGAGTTTAGTCAAAATATATAGATGATACGCTACGACGACTAAGCGGCTGCGAAAAGGAATGACAATCCAATTGCGTTACTTCCGAAATTCCTTCTGTGAAATTCTGTGTGAAAGCATAAGCAGTGTAATGAGATGCTACAATACATTGAGGATAAAAGCAGACATTCATTTTTTATAAAATTAAATTCGCGCTATGCCATTGCTATACTTTATTCATCGACAAAGTTTATTTATACATCACCTCTTTCGCAGTCCTCACTACATCTCCGATCTGCGGTAGCGCGGCGTCGATGAGTGATGTTGCAAACGGAAATGGGGTGTCGCTTTGCATGATGCGACGGATAGGTGCATCGAGATAATCGAAGGCATTGCGTTGAACGCGGTAGGCGATTTCCGTGGCGATGCTTGCCACAGGCCATGACTCTTCGAGTATAATAAGACGGTTAGTCTTCTTTACGGATTGAATGATGGTATCGATGTCGAGTGGACGTATGGTGCGCAAGTCAATCACTTCCACACTGATGCCTTCCTTTGCCAATTCTTCGGCGCCGGCCAGTGCCGTTTTCATGATCTTACCGAATGATACAAGTGTCACATCCGTTCCTTCACGCTTGATATCTGCAAGTCCGATCGGAATAATATATTCTCCATCGGGCACCATGCCTTTGTCGCCATACATTTTTTCACTTTCAAAAAACACGACAGGATCGTTATCACGGATAGCCGCTTTCAAAAGTCCTTTCGCATCATATGGATTGGATGGCGTGATTACTTTCAATCCGGGAACGTGTGCATACATCGCTTCGAAACTCTGAGAGTGCGTTGCGGCAAGTTGTCCGGCAGTACCATTTGGTCCTCGAAAAACGATCGGCACGTTGTATTGACCGCCACTCATCTGCAACATTTTCGCAGCAGAGTTGATGATCTGATCGGCAGCGAGAATCGCAAAATTCCATGTCATGAATTCAACGATCGGACGCAAACCATTCATCGCAGCACCTACTGCAATACCTGAAAATCCAAGCTCGGCAATAGGCGTATCGATCACACGCCTTGCTCCAAATTCATCGAGCATTCCTTTCGATGCTTTATAGGCACCATTGTATTCCGCTACTTCTTCGCCCAATAAAAACACCGTTTCATCGCGGCGCATTTCTTCCGACATCGCTTCGCAGATTGCTTCTCTGAATTGAATTTCTCTCATGTTGTGAATTTTGGAGGGGCAAAAATAAGGTGCAACAGCACTTGCACTACTTTCATGTTGTGTGTTCTCAAAATAATTGGTTACAGAAATAAAAATGTGGAGCACGAATCAATTGCTCACCATCACCGGTAGTCGTTGTATTTCGCCAGATTCGTGATCCGTTACTTCAAGTATATATGTTCCTGAAGTCAACTGACGCACGTTGATCTGTCCCTGATCGTTGCATTGGATGAGGACTTCCCTTCCGCCGGACTCCATCATCTTAACAGTGTTGGAAATTTTCCATGGCGTCAGAGTAAGGATGTCTGTCGAAGGATTGGGATATGCACTGATGGTGCCTCCGAATGTTTTTTTAACGGACCTGATATCAGAATGGTCGGTGGTGCCATTGTAATCGGTCTGCCGTATGCGGTAATAGCTCGTTCCAGGCAACGGCTGGAGATCTTTAAAGGAATAGTGTCGTTCACTCGTGGTGGTACCGTTGCCATCAATAAAGCCAATGTCAGACCAAGTCTCACTATCAGCAGAACGTTGTACCATAAAATAATCATTGTTCAATTCCGAAGCCGTACTCCAATGGCACAAGGTTGTTTTTTCATCTGCGCTCATTAAGGCGGTAAAATCAAGCCATTCAACAGGAACCACTAGCATGGCGCATTGCACAACGACGTCATCTGTGAGCGTGAGGCTTGCGCCGGAACAAAGGGTATAAACTGCGCTTGCAATAAAAGTGGTGGATGGTGCTGTCGGACAAATTCCCAAAGTTCCGCCAGTACCTAATGTGGCACTTTGTGATGTCCAGGTCACCACTACATTGGATGCACCGCTCGGCGTAAATCTCCAACCTTCCACTGCAGCTACCCATGCACCGGTGTTTCTTCCGCTGGGAGAAATGCCTGCAGTACCGGAGACATTTTGTATACCGATCATTGAATTGCCCGAATTCCAGGAAGGACAAACGGGTTTATTCTCAATAAAAACTTCTATAATGTTGGTTGTTTCATGCAAGACAATCTCACACGAGGTTTTCAAGGCATTGCAAACGGAAGAGAATAACGGCACGTTGTCATAACTAACTACAAATCGGCGGCAAGGCGTAGTGCCAAATGTCGCGTATCGAGCGTCACCGCAAGGCGAAGTTCCACACATCACCGCAGGATCGATGTCGTGATAAACCCCGAAGATAGAATTCAATGGTAAAGCTGCGCTAGGACAACTGGCAGTAAAAGCCCAAGGACAATACCCTCCCGCATAGGCGGTATTGAAACTAATTAGACCGTTAGAACCTACAACACATTGCGTATAATTTGTGCCGTAGAAACAAAACGGAAAAGGCAGGTTGACAGCCGGTGTCCAAAGATCATCCGTTCCAATGCTGAATCCCGTTCCGAAATTAAATGGATACGGAGAATAAGGCACGCCACATACAGTATAGCTCGTGGTGCTTCCTGAAGGTAAAAAATTCGCCGTCAGATCCATTGGTGTGCATGGATCCGTACAAGTAGGTAGCGAAATATCCGGTCCGGTATTGATAAACGCACATGTGGTGGGTGTGGGGATATAGCAAGGTGGTGGCGGAGGGGCAGCACATGTCAGACTCAATGTGAAGGTACCGCTGGCTGATCCAAATCCGGATACATAGATATAATAGACTGTGGCGACTGCCGTATTGATAGTGACTTGCGACTGCACACCGCAGAAGTCATCGTTGTATGCGACGCAGCTGTATCCGCTGCAACTTCCAGTGAGTACGGAGATCTGAGTGTCATACGCTGAACCACATAAACTAGCTGTTGTACTTGCTCCCGTTCCATTGAAGGTGTACCACACCCCCGGACTGGTATTGTTGATGTAGCATCCGGCAGGTATCACATCCTGAGCAGCGCCGACCGTAGTTCCTGTAACCGTTTGCGGACAACTCAAGCTGATGGCTCCTCCGCAACCGTCATTTGGAACAGTTGGA
>JAYTMF010000211.1:0-16839 GCA_043728755.1 Flavobacteriales bacterium | reverse complement strand
TGTTGGAAGCTATCTCCGGATAGGGAGTAGCAGAATGATGATCCGTGTTGCGCGTGACGATGAGAAAATCATGTTTCAACACGGCCACCAAATTGGCAAGTGAACGAATAGGCCCACCGGCACGATAGCCAGGGAGATACCAATCGGTAAAAATGATTATGCGTTTTTTATCAGTGTGCATCGTGTTGCTTTACCCAGTGTCCTAATACTACTAATGGCCAGATCCGCGACCAAGTGATAAATTTATCGCCGGCCAGAAATCTCTTCCAAAGGATGTTCACTGCGCTGTGATCGATATTTTCAACTTGTGCAAGCGACGCCATATTTTCTTCACAGAAGGATCGCAGTTCATTGTGCATCCAAACAGCCCATGGAAATGTGAAGCCCATCTTCGGTCTATGGATGATGTCATCAGGAAGTAAGCCTGCAACGGATGAGGTCAATAGTTCTTTGGGAGAATGTGGATATTTCATTTGATCATTCACGCCGAGTACATATTCCACAAGACGGTGGTCGAGAAATGGAACACGTACTTCAAGCGCGTGAGCCATGCTCATCTGATCAGTATCCCGCAGTAAAACGTTTTGCATGTATGTACTCATTTCCGCAACGGAAACTTTTGACAAAGTGTGAAGCGAAGATTTTCCAATCAGATGTGAAAGTTCCGCCACTACATTTTTTTCAGCTGTGTGATTTGAAAGCAATTTTTCAACCTCCGTGTCATTCAGCACTTGTCTGTTGAGTGGATAGAAATGTGCAAAGTCCATTTTACTTCCACCAAGCAGCGCTGAAAGTTTTTCCGTTGCAATAGAAGGTTTGGCAACACTCATGAATTTACCCAATGGCTGACGAAAAAGTTGGGGAACAACATTCATCCATTGTTGCGACTCAAGGCTTTTCACTCGACGAAAGACGTTGTATCCTGCGAAGACTTCATCACCTCCCAAGCCGCTAAGTGCCATTTTCACGCCCGCTTCGCGCGTTACTTTAGAAACAACATATGTATTCGGGCCATCGCCACTTGGATGATCCATCGCCCGAAGTGCATCGGGTATCAAGTCAAGAAAATGTTTCGCACTGAGTTGTATCGGATGATGATCTGTATTGAACTTTTTCGCAATGAGATCTGAATAGGGTCCTTCGTCAAATTCTTTTTCGTGAAATGTGATGGAGAAGGTTTTTACAGGATGAGATGAAATTTGACTCATCAATCCAACGATGATACTCGAATCAATTCCGCCGGAAAGAAATGCTCCGAAAGGAACATCTGCACGCATGCGGAGTTCAACACTTGATGTCAGTAATTCAAGAATGTCCTTTCTTACTTCTGAGATTGATTTTTGTGAAGCGTCATTGTTCACTCGCGAAGTAAGATCCCAATAGGAGCTTGTCACAATTCCGTTTGTTGTGATCTTCATGTAATGACCTGGCATCAGCATGCTCACGCCTTCGATTATCGTATTCGGAGCGTGCACGGTTTGATAACGGAAATAATCGGACAGCGCGCCATGACTTATTTTTCTATCAATCTTTCCTGATGCCAACAATGCTCTGATCTCCGAGGAGAAAAGAATTTCTTTTCCGATTTGAGAATAATAGAGTGGCTTTATACCAAGTCTATCACGAACAATAAAGAGGCATTGTTCACTTTCATCCCACAGTGCGAATGCGAACATGCCGAAGAACTTTTCAATGCATGCAATGCCCCATTTCCTGTAAGCCGCCAGCATGACTTCTGTATCTGTACTTGTGTGAAAAGTGTAATCGGCGCTGAGTTCCTTTTTGAGCTCAATGTAGTTGTAGATCTCGCCATTGAATACCATTGCTAGTTTTCCATCTTGTGAGAGAAAGGGTTGATTTCCTGCAGCGCTGGTGTCGATGATGGAAAGCCTGCGATGGCCCAGAACACACAAATCATTTCCCCATATTCCATTGGCATCCGGTCCGCGATGTGCAATGCAATCGTTCATTACCGCGATCATATCATCGGCATTTTTCCGATCTTCAAATCCAAATGTTCCAGTGATTCCACACATCAGTTTTTCCTCCAGCTGGATAAAATTTTTGCTATTCCTTCTTCGAGTGAAACCAGGTTCGTTCCGATCACTGTCTGCATTTTTGCCGCATCGGGTTTTCTTCTCGTCATATCGCCTTCGGGCAGAGGAGGGAGGTGAATAAGTTTAGAAGTTGATTCTGAAACTTTAATCACCTGTTCTGCGAGATGTAAGATGGTCACTTCATCTTCCGAACCAATATTCACCACATCATTGACAAATAAGTTTTCTCTGAAAATACGTGAACAAGCATTCACATTGTCATCTATGTAGCAAAAGGTTCGCGTCTGCAAACCATCGCCGTATATCGTTATATTCTCTCCTGCCAATGCTGCGCGAATGAAACGTGAGATCACAAAGTCGTCGCTCTGCAATGGTCCGTATGTATTGAAAAACCGAAAGACAGTGTATTCAAGTTTGTATTCATCATGATATGCTCGTAGAAAGGCTTCGCCAAGATTCTTGACAATGGCATATGGCAATCTGGAATTCAGAGGTGTGGTGTGTTCGTTCTGCGGGATTTGTACAGGCTCACCATAAACTTCGGAGCTACTGCTGTAATACACGCGCTTCACTCCGGTGTTTTTGGAGAGGTTCAAAATGTTTTTGATCCCTTCGATGTCGTCGAGCACCTTCACTGGATTTTGCAATGTGCGTTGCACACCCACCAATGCGGCATAGTGAAAGACATAATCAAATTTCCAAGAAAAGAAAATGCTGGAAATGTCTTTGAAATCGTTGACGTCGCACTTAACGAAATGAATGTTTTTATGTGCTGAAATAGGGACTTTTCGCATTGAACCAGACACCAGATTGTCGACGATCACAATTGTGTCCTCTGCGTTTTGTGCAAGTTTTTCTGCCAGTGCCCCAGCAACAAATCCGGCTCCACCGGTGATGATAATTTTCGACATACTACATAATTTGATATAGGCTTTTGGCCCAGGTATCGGGTGTTATTTGTTGTGCAAGTTCTGCACTTTTTTCTCCCATTGCCATCAACTTTTCGTTTGAAAGTGCAAATAAGTTTTTTAGCTTTTTCTTCAGTTCTTCAGCATCGCCAGCCTGAAAGAAATATCCGTTTTGATTTTCCAACAAAAATATTTCACCGGCTCCCACATTTGATGAAAGTATCATCGGATAGCCGGCCGATGCAAACTCATGAACAACGACTCCCCACGGTTCGAACGTGCTGGGTAAAATGAAAGCATCTCCCGTTTTCATAAATTCATACAATTCCTCCGGCTGCATAAATCCATGATGGAATATGCCGTTTGATTGTATTCGCTCATTCCAAAGTGCGCCTGTTCCGATGCAATGAAGTTCCCAGTCGTTGATGTCCTCTGTATTGATTTGTTGTATCACCAAGCACAATTCCCGAATGAATTTTTCGTGGGCATATCGACCGGTGTAAATCAGTTTTTTCTTTTGATTGCTACTTCTATTTTTCCTGATTTCCGCCAGTGACGCGAATTTTTGCGTGTCGCAGGCGTATGCGCCAACAATGATTTGTGAAGACGCAAAACCCATATGACGTGCAAATTGATGTTGCTTCTCACCGGGCACGAATGCATATTCAAAATACGGCTTGATTTTCCACCGTGCGTAAATAGATGAGGCGATATGCTTGAGTGATCCATTCCATTGATTGTCAAAACCCAGAAGTGCTTTAGTTTTTCGTCGTTTTAACGCATCTAAATAGGTGATATCGCTCCATCCACCACAGAAGATGAGATCAAATTGGGGATCTGAAACGAATAAGGCAATTTCTGATGCAGAAATTTCATTCCTGTTCATTAATGTTATTTTTTCGGACAGTGCAAACCTGAAAGGCGCATCAGCGTTGACGGGATAGGCCACCACGACAGCTTCCACACCATAATTTTCGCACAGGTGGTTGAGGCATTCAACAAAGTATCCGGCTAATTCGCGATAGAGAATGAGAATTCTTTTCATATTCGCCTTCTGCAAATAACAACAGTATGACGATTCAAAAATATGAAGATTGGATGCGTCCTCAGGTCGTTGCCTTGTTCAATCTTGAATATGGTACGCCGATAGAGGAATTCGATGCGTTGTTCGGGTCGTTCTACGAGCACCCGTTTCAAAGGGAAAATGGAATTCGAATCGTTGCTTTGGACGGCGAAAAAGTGGCGGGATTTCAATCTTTTTTTTATTGGCCTGTAATGAAGGATGGCATGCTGCTGAAGTCATATCAAAGTGGAAATTCACTCGTGCATCCCGAATTCAGAGGTCAGCGGCTTTTTGCCCGAATGCTCAATTTTATTCATGAGCCCGACAGTGGTTTCGATTGCGAACTGTTGATCGGATTTCCGGTGGAGGCTTCTTATAATTCCTTCATTAGAAATAATTGGTTGAATCCATTCAATTTGCAGTGGTATGCGAAGCTGATAAATCCTTTCCTTTCGCTGGCATCAAATCCTGAAGCTCAGCTAAAAAAGCATTTCGCCGACAGACCTGAGTCAGATTTTTCTGCGGAAATGGGAATAACATGTGTCAGGCAATCCGTCGCCTTTGATCAATACCGTTTCAGTTATGAGAAAGGCGATTTCTACAGATTCGTCTGGAAGGAAAATGGAATGGAAGCGTTTTTTGAAATGAAAGCTCAGCGCAGGAAGAAGATCATTAAGGAATTGGTGATCGGTAAATTTTTGACGACGCACCAGAATGATGATTTCATTCGGAAGGCATTTGCTGCGCTTATCAGCGAAGTAAAACGGACCGCCAACTTTACCATGATCTCATTTGCATTTAATCCATTGGTGGCCACATTGGTCAATGCGATGGATACAAATGGTTTCAGGAAAATAGATAAGCGAATTTATTTTATAGCTAAAGGCCCGATAGCGGAAAATGTTGCTGATTGGTCCAAGTGGTGGATATTTCGGAGCGATATTGATACCTGGTAATGAAGAAGAGAATCGTCGATCTTATCAAAAGTGCTTTGGGAAATGTTGAATTTGCCATTCGTGGATTCAATTATTCATCTGATGAACTCATTGTGCTTTGTATGCATTCAACACCAGCCGATCAAATGCTTGCTTTTGAAAAATTGATCGATTTTCTACTCAAGCATTTTAAACCGATGCATCCTTCACAGCTTGAAAATTATTATTCCGGCAACCTGAAAGATGGACCCTACGTATTGTTCACATTCGATGATGGATTGAAGAATAATCTGCATGTAGCGCGTCTTCTTGCGCAGCGTAAAATTCACGCTTACTTTTTTCTCGTTCCGGCTTTCATACAATCTCAGGATCAGAAAGCGTATTACCGGACAAACATCCGTCAGGAAATTGATTTTTCCTTTGATAAACATAATGATGATTTTATCTCGATGTCTGTTAGCGACGTTCGACATTTGTTGATGGCTGGGCATAAGGTTGGTAGTCACACGATGACTCATTTGCTGCGAGGAGAATCTGCCAAAGAAGAAGTAGCAAAGGAAGTGTCCGAAAGCAAATCAGTTTTGCAGGAATTGATTGACACCGAGGTTTTGGCATTTTGTTCTCCCATTAATACTGCCATGTCGGTAAATGAATATGCCAAGCACTTGATTGGAAAGCAATACAAATATCACTTTACGACTTTTCCCGGATTGAATGGAGCGAAGAAGAATCAACAATTAATATTCAGAAGGAATATTGAGGTCAATTGGTCTTCTGGGAAGATCAAGTTTGCGCTTGGACGTTGCGATCTTCATCGCTGGGATCAACATGTGGCGCGATACGTGGAAATGTGAGTGCCTCGTTTCTTTCCCTTTGAACATTTCTGTTGTAGATATAGAGGTAATAAAAAAGCCATAGAAACAAAGGAAAACCATTGAGAAAATAATGCCCTTGCCGAATCAAATAAATGATGATGATGAGCGCAAGTCCATTCGACATCACCCACACTTCCTCGTCCACAGCACTTCTTTTGAAGACCCAGCATCTCAAGACAACGCCAATCATTAAAAGCACACCATAAAGTCCCGTTTCGGAAAGCAGTCTGAGCAACATGGAATTGGCATCCATTTTATTAAAGTCAATTTGAACGGCACCAATTTCGTTGGTCAATGAGTATTTATCGAATGCGATGGGATGCGATCCCAATCCTGTTCCCATCAACGGATGGCGGATAAAATTCTGCCAGGCAACGTGCGAATTGTTGTACAACACGAAGCTACTGCCGTGAATGTCGTACGAATAAATGTTGTCAGTCGTATAAATTTCAATGGTTCCATCCCATCGATCACGGAACTCCGGTACATTTTTGTAGGAGTATTGAATGATCACCATAAGCACTGGAAGAAATACGAGAGAGTATTTCAAAAATCCCATGTTGAGCAATAGGAAAATGATGGTGAGGAAGATGGCAAGAATTCCAAGACTGGAAAATGAAAGCGGATAAACAATCATTATCACCCAACTCTGAAATTTATTTATGAAAATAAGTTTCCTTGTGATCACATTATAGACACTGACGAAGAATGCCGGAGCCACTACCGCAGCGTAATAGGCCGGTTCTGAAAGTACCGAGCTGATCCTTATACCTAATCCACCGGGACTCGGATTCCACTTATTGAAGATCCATAGAAAGTTGTAGCCGGGTTTAAAACCCACGGAGAAAGAGATGAGCTGGATCACACCAATTATGGTGACTATCCAAGCCGACGTCATATAGTATTTGAAAAGCAATTTCAGATCAAAATCAAATGCTTGAACCACAAAGTGATAAAACATCATTGAGGAGAAGAATCCTATGAAGATTTTGAAGAACTGCTGCGTTGTATTGTCTCCAGTAAGACAATACATGATACCGCTTACAAATAAAGGAAGGAAGATCAATACAGGCCATTTCGGAATTCCGTATTTCACGAAGAAAAAAGGGAAGTACAAAAAGAAAATGAAATACGCGAGATAAAATTCAAAAGGTTCTTTGAAGAAGACATACGAAAATGCGTAGAGGCTTGCGAAAATGAGAAATATGGTGACCTTCTTAAACATCAGTTGTTCTCGCGGGCGTCATCTCCTGAGATGACTGTGGTATATTTTCTTTTTTTATTGATAAATCGCTTTTCAAAATAGCGATAGCTTATTGCTGAAACAGCAATGGTGAGTGGTATGGAAAACAGATAGAGCAGTGCAGAATGCCATCCTTCCAGACGAAGCGGAAACGAGATAAAATAATCCAACACGTGAAAAGTGAATGTGATGCATAACAAATGATACATGTATATGCCATACGAAATGCGCCCGAGGAAATCGAACATGCGATTTCTCAATTTCAGAAGTGAATTTTCGTTGGAAGCTACATTCATGATGATGACCAGAAACGGCGCACTGAACAGCAAATATAACGCTCCGTAAAGCGCCTTGGGTGTGAACAAAACAATTGCAGGAATGCTGAGAAGGGCAATAATTTGAATGGTTTTAGAATAAATGAGTGCCAGCCATTTTTCTTTTTTGTAAAAAATAAAACAGGCACCCAATGCACCAAAAGCCATGGCTTCGAATTTCAATGAACCAATAAACCGTTTGAACGTTTCAGTTCCCGAAGAAATCATCAAATCAGGATCGACATAAGGCGAAGGAAAAAAGACCTGAATGATCACATAGCTGAGTAGCTTCACACCGATCACACTAAAAAGGAAGATCCAAATCATCCGCATTGGTTTTTTGGATGCCTTCATCAATACAGGCCAGAACAAATAGAATTGTTCTTCCACCCCAATGCTCCAGAGATGCCCGATGTTGGGCGCTCCTTCCATCACCATTGCAAATGCCAGATTCGGAAGCATGAAGATGTGGCAAATTACGTTGACCCCGAAGTTTTTGAATAGGTCGATTTCCTGAGACCGGATGTCGAAAAGCGATAAATGAGGAAGCACGAAGAGACCAAGTATGACAACCAGATAATAAAGCGGCCAGATGCGCAGCATCCTACGTATATAAAATTTTCCTATAGCGACAGTACTGCTTATGCGCTTTTCTTCAAGCAATAAATAGGTAATGAGAAAGCCACTCAATACAAAGAAAAAGATCACTCCCATGTAACCACCCTGAGTAACGAACGGACTGATCCAATGAATTGGAGCCGGTGAACCTTCACGCCAGATCGACTGCCATGCGTCACCTTGTATCCATTTGTCGATTTGTAGCCAATAGATATCACCGTGATACATCACTTTTTTCGTCAACTCGACATGGGTAATCAACACAGCGAAGGCTGCAAAAAACCTCAGTGCGTTAAGACCGGGAAAATATGTTTTGGAGACTTCCAATTTCTCAGACACGGCCGCGAAAGTAAGCACTCAATAGAGGCAGTCGGATATCTTGTCCGCCGTAATTTGAGCGATTTTCGACCAATGAAAAGATTGGATCCGGATACATGAACTTTTTTGTTTCAGACGAATTTCCGCGGAATCCGTTTGCATGATCTTCATAAGCAGGCGTGTGAGGTCACGAGTATCGCCCGGTGTCGTGAACCAACCATTTTCTTCATTCACTACAGAACGCACTGCTCCGACGTCAGTCGCCACTATTGCAAGTCCGCGTGCCATACCCTCCATGATCACATTGGGCATGCCTTCGGAATGGGATGGCACAACGAGAATCTGACACTTGTCGAGTATGGTTTGAATGTCATTCTTTTCTGACTTCGATCCGTGATAGGTGATTTTTTCTGACGCAATTTTCGCCGAAGGTGGAATAGGACCTATGAATTCAAACAGAAAATCGAATTCCGGAAGCAGTGTTTTCAAGGAAGCAGTGAGCTCCTCAACACCTTTCCTTCTCTCAAATCTTCCTACAAATGCAAACCTTATGGTCTTGTCGGCCAATGCTGCAGGTTGATTGAGGCACCATGATTCCTCTATTCCCGTGGGAATTTCAATGATCTTTTCGTTCTTGACACCGATACTTTGAATGATCTCTGTAATTTTCCCACCATAGGAAAAAATGAAATCCGCGTGCCTGTTGTTCCACAATGTCGGTCCCTTCAGCAGATAATTTTGAAGTCTTGATTTAAAATTCGCAGGGGCCTGAAACATTTCATAGCCATGAAACTTGATTCCAACCGGCGGCATCTTCATTCCGGTTTTCTTCTTTTCCAGAAAATACCAAGCTGTGAATCCTTTTGCGTAGATGAAGTCGAAGTCAGTGAGTTGCTTTTGCAAAGCATTGAAAATCGACTTTGAAAACAAGTAGGACTCCTTCAGATAGTGTCCCGGATACCACGATGGGGCCGGAAATTTCATCCCTATCACCTTCAGGTTTTTCATAGCCTCTTGGCCAAATTCAGTTTTCAGGTCTTCTCTTGAAGGAATCTTCTTCGCAGAGGAAACACAATGCACAAGTGTGATCTGATGACCTTGTTCTGCAAGATTCTTTGCGAGGTAGTAAGAATGCTTTTGCATACCGCCTATCACGAAGGGATAAATGCCGTCTGTAAGAATTAATATTTTCATTGGAACTCGCTCAATATCGTGTTGCACACATGCTGCCAGGTGTGTTCAGTCGAAACTTTTTGATGAAAATGTGCCGCCATTTTCTCCGCTTTCACAGGATGCAAAAGCAACGTTTCTATGGCGTTTTTGACTGAATCAATATTGTTGTCGATCAGTAAACCATCTTCATCATTTTTCATCACATCGCGAACAGGAATGACATCCGGCGCAATGATGCATTTCTTCATGATACCGTATTCAAATATTTTGACCGGCGATCCATACCAGTTGCTTTGTGCCATCACCGTGATATCCATCACCGCTATGTGATCACACACTTCTTTGTGTGGGATATTTCCTGTAAAATGTACATGAGATACAATGCCGAGTTCGGATACACGTGACTTCAGCTCATCCAGAATTTCTCCGTCACCCACAATGAGCAAATAAATATTTTCATTGCCGGATTTCAGAATAAGTGCGAAGGCTTCGATGAGTAGATCGACACCGTGATATGGAAAAATGGACCCCACAAAGCCAATCACTTTTGTCTTCTCTGCGATATGATGCTGCTTTTTAAAAGCAATAATTTTTTCCGCTGAAGTATGAATATGCGCCGGATTCACGGCGTTTGGAGTCACGACGATCTTATGTGAGTTTCCCGGGATGCGGGAATCGAGGTAATGCTTCAACGCGCTGGAAACTACAAAAACCTTGTGTGCAGCGTTTACTTGTTTCCGTTCGTTCTCAATGGCCTTCCCTAAGAATATGCTCTTGCCGGACATCACTGATTTTTCTTCAGGGTAAGGCGCATTCATCTCACAACAATATTTGACGGAATGATTTTTTGCAGCGCGAAATCCAGATCCCATCATGTAATAGCATCTTTCGTAAATGACATCAGGTTTTTCTTTCAGAATCAACTCCTCAAGTCTGAGCTGTAGTTTTTTGTCCAGCTTCAACAATGCATAATCTTTCATCGATTCCCAAATGATGGAAGGAATGAATTTTTTCCACCACCGATTATGGACCACAATCCTGGATGTGGCTTCCATCACTTCACCACCGGCAATAAAGCGAATCACTTCATGTCCTGCGGATTCAAAACCATTGATCACTTCACGTATATGAGTGCCGGGACCACTCGGTGCAGACATATTGATGTGCAAATGAGAACTGTAATAAAGTATCTTCATTTGAACATTGAAATTAATTTCGTTACAACCTCTTTCAATTCGTATTGCTCGTAATTGAAATGATTGTTGAATTCCAGTTTGTCTTCTTCCAGCAGTTGTAAGAATTCGGCGAGGCTGCCATAGTTGCTGTTCAATATGTAACCAAGTTTATTTTCTCTAACAAAGCTCGTTACTTCTCCTTCTTCGGAAATAATAAGATATGGTTTTCTCGCCGGAAGATTCTCGAAGAATTTTGTTGTGCGGTCGTGCCTTTTGTTTTCTGATAAAAAAATCAACACACACGACGCACTGCTGACTTCCCGAAAAATCTCTTTTCCAATTGAAGGAGAGATCTTCACAGCTTCAATGTCTTCAAACGTTCGGACACCGAGGGTATTGGTGAATATTTTTACCGATAGCTTGTCGTAAAGCGGACGATGTTTTTTGTGCAGCTCAAGTAGCTCCTTCTTTAATAATTGTAGTTCCTTCTCCATGCCTTGGTATAGATCCCCACCGAATACTATTGTGATTTTTTCTTTAGCAATGTCCGTTGAATTGGTGAGATCTGCCGCATCAAAGAAGTGCGTCAATACAGCAAATTCAGGGCGATTTTTGCAATGCATTTTATTCCATATACGCAGTTCTTCTGTCAAATACGCATAAGGAGTGACGATTACCGATGCATGCTCCAGAATGAAAGTTTGCTTTTGTTCTTCAATGTTTCTTCTGTGTTGATTCAGGCCCGGCATTCCATAGTTGAGTGCGTTGAGCCATGGATCTCTGTAGTCAATGATGATATTCAAATGAGGAAAGAGGATTTTCAATTCCGCCACATCATATAGCATTTTCCAAGGCGCACCTGATGCCATCACATTGACGATGTGATGTTTCACAATGAGCGCTTTCGCCTCGCGTATCAGTGCATCTTTCCAGCCAATAGAAATGTCATAGATCGTTCCTTCTACCATCCGTTCCAATCGCCACTTATGAATCCGATACCTGATTCTCGAAACAATGTCTCTTCGCGGATTCGAAAAGTGAACGGGATATTTTCTAGGAAGGGAATGTATGTGGATGTTTTCATGTTGAACATCCTCCTTCCATGGAGAATTGCTTTTACCTTGAATTGGATCCGCCTTGATCACATGCACATCATATCCTACTATCGCCAACTGCTTGGCAAATTTCGCCCAGCGTCTTCCACCAATGCCGTCGTTCGGCGGAAAGTCATAGTTGACGATTAATATGTGTTGTCCATTTTTCAATTTTGGAAAACTACAAAAGCCAATGTTTATGGCTCAGGAAAATGTGTTGCCTTGAATGGCTCAAGCATTGTTTTTTCAAAGAAGTAGGATTCGTTTTTTCCGGAAAATTCATCGATCAATTCCGACATCAATTCATAGGTACGGAAACATATGTTGTTGAGTGCTGTATGATTCATCGGAAATTCTTCGATGGCCATGTTGCCAATGAGCGTCTTGTATCCACAATAGAGGCGCTCATAGAGAATGGTGCTGAAAGCTGCCGCGGCAATATCTACTTTGTCAAAATGTTGTGTGGTTCCTCCTTGAAATTGTGCAATTTCAAATCGGCCATGTCCAATTGCGCGGCGATAGAATGTATTCATTTTCTCTCTCACCTTTGGATTCATTTCTCGGGGATGAGGGAAAATCAACAATCGAAAATCGGGGTGTTGCTCCACATATTTCCCAAGATAACATAGGATGGTGGATTCCGCCTCACCAATCCTTCCGCCGTATGCGGAATGCTTCTCTTCTCGACGAAGCCACTCTCCGTGAGAATAGAAGCCAAGTGTTTTCATCTCCGGCACGGGTGATTCCAGCTTGTATCTGGGATAGTATTGAAATGCTCTTTCCGGAGGCCACATCACAATGGACTTCACACGAAACGAATCATGAAATTTTTGTTTCTCTTCGTGATGGTATGGCGTGCTGAATATTACCGTGTCTGCAAGTAATATTTTATGGTGCGTTGCCAACGGTCCGGATGAAGGAATTTTGACGAATTCTATTTCGTTTTCACGCATGATGAGGTACATGAAATTGCTGTCAATTTCATAGGGCACGAAGTCATAAACTTTTTTGATCTTGTGCTTCTTGATGTAATGAACGATATAAGCGATCTCCGTTACTTCGGCTATGCTCAACGCAATGCCCAATCTGTGCGGACTGTAGACACATCTTATCGATTGTCTTATTGCAAATGGAACTATCGTCCACAAAAGTTTCCATCTGTTGACATCGTCGAACGACATGATGTCTTTGGCGATATAGCTGTGTAATTGCGCATAACCGGAGCGACGAATATATTCTGTAACACGCTCTTGAATAGCGATAGTACCGCTGATCACCAGCGCGTCTGCCGCTTTATCAAACTGAAAAATTCCCGCTCTACGTTTTAAGGTTCTTCTAAGAACACGATAAAAAACACGGAAGCCTAACAAAAAATCTTTCTTATCTGATTCAAGAAGTCGATAAGACAAATATTCGAAAAGACATGTAGCGGCTAAATAGTCATCCGTGTTTTTTACCGGTGATTTCCAGGCGGATTCAAGGCGGTAAAACACACGAATGACATTTCTCAGCTCATTTATCATATCCCAATACTTTTCGTATTCTTTCGAATTCGAATGCTGTGTTTTTGATCTCGGCAAGGTCATTCATATCCATACTTCCAAGATGCGCCTTTTCAGTTTCGTATTGAAAAGACTTGCGAAGAGTGAAATGTTTTTCCAGATACTTCGCGCCATGGGCAGAAGCGAACAACGCTCCGGCATTTCCGAGAGTATGATCACTGATCCCTTGAAAAATAGAATTGCTGAAATCCGGCATGGAGAATTCATCAACACGCGTTGGATATTTTACCACACAATAGAGATAGGTAGAATGATCAAATTGGATCACTTCGTCTGTGTTCAGATCAGAAGGAATACTTACGAAAGTTGGTTTGCCATGACTCATAATGGCAGCGGTCAATTCAGGAAACTCTTTGTGCATTCGCGCCGCAACTTTCAAATAAGGCAAGTCGAGTTCGATACACCAGTCAAGTCTTTCCATGGTGAATGGTGTTCCAAACAGCGGAATACCCACACCATCAGCATATTCTTTTAATCTTTTGAGACCCTCTTTATTGAGTTCCAGATATCCTCTTTCGGCACCGAATTGTGTAGCTGTATAAAGTTGCACCTTCACAGCATCCGCACCGGCCATTTTACATTGAAGGATCATCTGTTCGGCTACCGCAAGGCTGCCGCCATGTTGGGGGAAAATTTCTGAAATGACAAACATATAGTTCGGATTAATTAGGCCTGCAAAAGTAATTAAGCCGACGGGTATTACACGTAGAACAGTTTGTAGAGATACCGAAATCAAAGAAATAGTGTGAAGGTTAGAGTATGGGCTTTGTATGCCTGTAGCCCGCGACTATCTTTGGCCACCTCATTTTGAATTATTCCCTTATGGCCCAAGACATCAAAATCAAAACCCTCGCTTCTGAAAAGGAATTGACAGGAAGAGCTCGAGCTGCTGTTGCAATGCGCAATTGCCCTATCCCCGATAATGAATTGCTTGCAAATGCAGGTCTTTTTCTCAAAAGACAGGAATTGACAAAACACCTGTTTTTCGCGGAACTATACCGCGAACACATCCTACCTGTTCATGGAGTGATGATGGAATTTGGTGTGCGTTGGGGACAGAATCTTGTGACGCTGAGCAACCTTCGCGGCATCTACGAGCCCTTTAATCACAATAGAAAGCTGATTGGCTTCGACACTTTTGAGGGATTTCCGGTATTGTCGAAGAAAGATGGCGCTCATGAAATTATTGCCTCCGGATCGCTGTCTGTTACTGAGGGCTACGAGGAATCGCTTGCCGATCTTTTGGAATTTCACGAAGGTGAAAGTCCTTTGTCACACATCAAAAAGAATTTCCTCAGAAAAGGAAATGCGATTGATGAACTTGAAAAATACCTCAGTGCGCATCCAGAGACGATCATCGCGTTTGCGTGGTTTGATATGACACTTTATGAACCAACCATGAAATGTCTTGAATTGATAAAGCCGTATGTCACAAAAGGTTCAGTCATCGGTTTTGATGAACTCAACGATGTGGAATTTCCCGGTGAAACGGTGGCAGTGCGCGAAGCTTTCGGCTTGAAGAACATCCGTGTTCAGAGAAACAGATACAGCGGAGCACAGTCATTCGTTATTCTTGATTAATCAGTCATTGGGATATCATTTATTTAATCAGGCCAATTCATGAGCGACAGTCAGTTTCTGGAAGAAGTCAAGAACTGCAATTTTTGCGGCGCTTCTGATCAGCATGTATTGCACAATTATTCTCCCGGCTTCTACAGTCATAAGGCGTATGTAACTTATCCATGGGATGGAAGAAAAGACGTGGGTCTTACCATTGTCAAATGCAAGAAATGTGGCCTTGTATTTCAGAATCCAAGATTCAAAACGAAACATCTCGGTCTGCTTTATACGGATAGTGTCGAACAAAAAATTGATCTTGAAAAGGCCGTCGCAAATCACAAGTTTGCTCCGCTCATCGATATGATCACGCAACATTGTCTCTTCAAAAATTCTTCAACTCCTATTTCTTTTGATATTGGAACGAGGTATGGTTTGCTTCCTGAAGTACTTCGCCGGAATGGATTTAGCGCATTCGGGATTGAATTCAATCCGTTGTGTGTGGAAACTTCACTACGAAGTGGATTTCAGAATGTGCATCAGGGAACGATTAACAATCTGGAAGATGTATTACAAAAAACAGGCATCCGCAATATCAATCTTGTTACCATGACCGACGTGGTCGAACATTTGCTCGATCCGATGGCAGATCTTAAAAAACTGGCATCTTTTCAGTCTTCCGGAGATTACATGGTGATCCAAACCGTTGATGTTGGTTCCATGGGTTACCGCATTTTCAAAGGCTGGTGGTACCATTTGCATGGCCAACATACATACTACTTTGATATACACACAATGAAGGCGTATTTCGAAAAAATAGGATACACCATTGATGCCGTGCTCAAAGTGGGAAAATTGAACAACCTGACTTTGCTTCCGGCTGTCATGAAAAAATTCCGCTTTCATAAAAAGCAACGTTTGGAATTGAACAGAGGTGGTGAAGTAGAACCGAAAATCTGGTTCGCAGAAACGAGGCCTACATTGTTTGATATTTTTACTGTTGTGGCCCGCAAAAATTGAAGACTGCGATTATAAATCGATCACGGGTGGTCATTTCACTACTTTCCAGGGTAGAACAAATGATACCCATGTGATTTATAAAACAGGCCAATGTTTGAGAAATCATACAGTGGTCAATGCCAATGGATACAAGTGTTTAGTTCAATCTGGCGAAGCAAAGATTGGACTATTGCACTTGTCCAATCGGTATGAACTATCGCTCATCGTTCTTCATCAGCCACTCTATGTCTTCGCTTGTATGCACATCCATATTTTCAGCAATCACAAATCCGCAATGCGCACTCAGGAATTCGTTGAACAATGCATGGTATCGAACAATACGAAACGCAGCATTCTGAACACCATTTTTATCCGCGCTCATCACTTCCCAAAGGTTGTGATCCAACATCAACTTCAATGCGGCATCCATTTGTGTTGAAGTGATTTGCGGTGAATTCGCCTGCGGAATGATGACGATATCATCCGGCGACATCAGTCCAACTCTTTCATCATTTACAGCTTGTCGGATCGCGATGATTTTTGGAGTGCGATCATCGGCAAGAGAGGATGGACGTTGTAACGAAGTTGCTCCGAAATCTTCACCAACGGCTAAGATCTCCACATCATCCGAACTGACAAAAACGTCTTGTATAAACGATGAATTTCGACACGCTTCTATCGTGTATCCGATAAGTGGTTTATTTCTGTATGGAAAAATATTCTTCTTGGGAAGGCGCTTGGATCCGCCTCTTGCGGGTATGATCGCGATGATTCTCATAAATAATTCATCATATCTTTAACGATTACCTCAGCACCGTTTGTGGCGATTTCGTGATCATTCATCATTTCTTTAATGTGCTGGTATTCATGTTTGAGGAAGGAAGGTAGAAATTTCCCCAGTCCGGTTTCAAATGTTTGTATCGAAATGAATGAGCCCAAATGTTGTCG
>JAYTMF010000210.1:0-1767 GCA_043728755.1 Flavobacteriales bacterium | reverse complement strand
CGCGTTCAAATCTCCTCCTTTGAGGCAGATAATGCCGTTTGGAATGGCATTGTTTTGTTGGGTCTTGATTTTACCCTGACTCCATTGAATAAGTTGACGCATTTCAGCAACTGCCCGGCTTACTACAAAATCGAATTTCGCATGCATAGATTCTGATCTGGTATGAATGGCTGTTACGTTTTTCAATCCAAGTGCAGCGCTTACTTCCTTCACTACTTTGATTTTTTTACCAATGGAATCGGTAAGTGTGAAGTGCACATCCGGGTGCATAATGGCGAGTGGAATTCCAGGAAATCCTCCTCCTGTGCCAATGTCAAGGATCGATGAACCGGGACTGAATTGAATGAACTTATGAATAGACAAACTGTGCAGGACATGTCTTTCGTAAATGAATTCAATGTCCTTTCTGCTGATCACATTGATCTGTGCATTCCAATGATCATACACAGATGAAAGCGCACCGAATTGCTCTATTTGCTGTGACGTGAGTCGAGGAAAATATGTCTGCAGGATTTCCAACGCGAAACTTTTTGTATGAAAATAACATGAGGAACGAAACTGAAATCAGTTCTTCTATGTGTTGAAGAGAGAATGGTCAGTATGAATCCCTTGTACTCTGCATCATTTGAAACAGAAATTCTCTCGCTCTGAAAAGCTGGGCTTTCACTGTTCCCAATGGCAGCTTAAGTTCTTCGGCAATTTCTTCATAGGCCATTTCATCAAAGTATCGCAACTCTACCAGTTTTCTGTAACGCGGTTTTAGCTTGTCAACAATTTCGCGCATTTTAAGTATTCGCTCTTCTTTTTGAAGTGCCTCAGCAGGATCGAGTACGCTGTCTTTGATACTAATCTCAATTGTGTCTCCATCATCTGTGGTGAAACCTTGATCTATCGATATAGCGCGTATTCTTTTCTTGCGTATAAAATCAATGCAATTGTTGGATGCAATCTTGAATAACCAGGTGGAAAATGCAAACTGTGGAGTGTATTGCTCGAGTCTTTTGAATGCTTTGCCGAATGCTTCTATGGTCAGATCATCAGCATCGTCCTTGTTGTTGACCATTTTGAGCAGCATGAAGTATATCGGCTCCCGATATCGTTGCATGAGTTCTGCATACGCCTTTTGATTTTTCTCGCGCAGTGCCTTTTGCACCAGCTTATAATCATACTGGCCCTTTTCCGAAAGATGTTCAATCAGTTCCATTTCTGAGGTTTTCTCATCAGGTTAGTAAAATACAATCCAAGGTTCAATGCGTGCAAGTGTATCTCCAGAGGAAGCGCAAGCCAAACAACATCGCGGCTCTGTCCGAGACGCACTGAAACCTTGTGCAAAATACTCAATTGAATGATGTACCTCAGGAAAATCAATCCACTTACGAACAACATCCATGTTTGGAAAATCAGGGCTCCTCCGAAGCCCAGCATCATGAATAAAAAACTCAATGGCCACAAGACCAGTAGTCTTTTATTGCCTCCCTTATAATGCGGAATAGTTGTGAAGTGTCGTCTCTTTTGTACAAACCAACTTTGCCAGTTTTCTTTCGGTTCGGATAGGGTCTGTGATTCTGGCGCGGCTACCACTAAGGTATTGTGCGTTGTTGCCACCTGATTGACGAATAAATCGTCGTCGCCGCTAACGAGGCCATAGTGACTTTTGAATCCACCCACTTTGAAGAAAAGTTCTTTCGTATAAGCTAGATTTCTACCTACGCCCATATAGGGTCTTCCGGCTTTTGCAAATCCCATGTAATGCGCACCAATCATGAG
>JAYTMF010000209.1:0-3176 GCA_043728755.1 Flavobacteriales bacterium | reverse complement strand
ACAAAAGGGTAGATGCTTAGAATCCTGAATCTCCGCGATTACTGTTCAGTTTATTTGAACATTCCATCGTTTAGAACCAAGGAATTTTTACTTCAGTCGGAAACATTGTAAGGGTAGTTTTGGTAAAAGTGCAAAATGCGCTTTGCTTCCTTTATGCTCAGGCCATTATTTTTATTCATAACGTGTATAATTCTCACGGGTACGGCTAGTATTGGCCATGGTCAAGGTATTCCTGAAGACAATACCGTGGCCATGATCAGGGCCAATTACCTCTACCAATTCGCAAACAACAATAACTGGCCTGTCGAGACGAAGAAAGGAAAATTCACCGTCGGAATCGTTGGTAGTCAGGATGTGTTTGAATTTATGGCAGCCAAATACGGAACGAAACCAATTGGCAGTCAAACGCTGGATGTGTTATCTGTTAATGAGTTGCCGCAAAATGTGCAATTCCATATTCTTTACATCGACAAATCAAGAAGGAACGATTTGCCAAAATATTTGCGCGAACTCAAAGACAAAAACACATTGATCGTTACCAATTGGGAAGGCGCAATAGGTGGCGGCTCACAAATCAACTTTAAAAATATTGACGGGTCTATCCGTTTTGAATTGAGCAAGCTTTCGATGGAGGATAAAGGCATTACACCCGGTATAAAAATTTTACAATGGGCAATACAATGATTAAATCACTCGCCATTTCGATTTTCAGCCTACAGATTTTTGTGCTTCAATTGAATGCGCAACAATTGCCTCTGACGAATGAAGCGGCCCGACTTTGTCAGGAGAAAAATTATGATGCTGCTTTGAACAAAATCACTGAAGCACGTAAGATCACTGATGAAGCGTCAAGTCCCTACTTCTGGTATGTCGATGGATTCATTCATAAGGAGATGTTCAAGCAAAATGAAATGGGTAACCGAACCAGCCCTCAACGCGAGTTGGCTATTGAGTCATTTATGAAATCGCTTGAGATGGATAAGCTGAATCAGCATGTCGCTATGACGAAGTTGAGCCTCAAATTTCTCGCTTCGTCATACTATAATGATGCGTTGCTTCAAACGCGAGAGTTTAATCTTGCCACTGAGAACTCACCAACGTTGAGTTTTCATAAGTTTCGCAAACTGATGCATGTTGCAGAGCCGGGAACTAGTTTGAAAAAATTTGATACCGAATTCAATGAAAGTATGGGACAACGGTATTTCATGCTGTGGCAGATGGATATTGAAAATGCAGAAATCGCCGATAAAGCAGTAGATAAATATGTAGAAGTCGTTCGCTTGGACTCAACCGATACTGATGCACACTACAATATTGCAGTGATCTATTACAACAAGGCCGTATTCAAATATAGAAAAATTGGTCCGGATACAGACATCTTCGATCTGATTGTGATCCAACAGGATTGCGCAGACCTGATTAAGAATAAGGCACTGATCAGTATGAACAAAGCCTATAAACTATCACCGGAGAAAGGTGAGGTCGTGCGTGGATTGATGTACATCCACAGGGCTCTCGAGCACGAGAATGATGTTGAATATTTCAAGAAGGAAATTGCACGGCTTGTCGAAGAAGGAAAGATAACACTTCCCGACAAGAAATAATGACTCTTCCTCCCTATGATCCACCTACGCTATAAGCTTTCGACAAGAGCATTGACTCAGATTTTTTTTCTGCTGCTTCTTTGCATTGGCTCTACCACGTCGACTGTAACCGCCGGGGTTTTTTTTCCTGTTGATTCCATTCCGCAACGCTATGCCGTGAATGCGGCAAGACTTTGTCAGGAGAAAAATTTTGAGCTTGCTAAAAAGGAAATAGAATTGGCACTCATGCAACCTGAGGAGGCATTGGATGCATACACATGGTACACAAGAGGATTTATCTTCAAGGAAATTTATAAGTATCAGGAATCCGAAAACCGAAACAGCACCAGTCGCGAAATTGCAGTTGAATCTTTTTTGCGCGCTAGAAGTCTCAACTCTAAGCATACCGAAGGCAATGGAGATGCAGCGCTCAAATACCTAGCGACCACCTATTTCAAGGACGCACTGTATTTCGCTGGAAATTTTAATACACTAATCGACGAAAAAGGAGATGATGCATTTCGGAAGTATCTCTCCTTGCTAACCACGGTTGGTTCGCAGGAAAATACGGACAAGTCTGGAAACGCGTTCTATAAAACAAGAGGCCAACGCTCTTTGCAGCTTTGGATGGCTGATCGGTGCGACAAGGACATGCTGAACAATATGCTTTCTGAACTCAATAGAGCAATTGATATGGACCGGATGGACTGTGTCACCAAATACAATGTTGCTATTATTCATTACAATATTGGAGTGAATTCCGGCGATAATTTCATCCATTGTTACGAGGAGACAGAAAGAACCGGACATCTTTCGATGGCGAAATCAGCACTTGATACCTTGCTAATACAATGCGGTGAGACCAGAGAAATTGTAACTGCTTTGATGAATCTGAATCGGTTCATGAAGTTAGATGAAGAAGCTGCGGTGTATGAATTGCTGTTAAAGGAAATTCTTGAAAAAGATTAAAGAATTGTGACGTATCCATCTTGAACATTAGATTTTCCATATCTCGTAGAATTGGTTTGGGTTTCGGACTCTTCATTGTAGTTGTTGCAGTAGTATTCTATTTGACCAACAATACCCTTGCAGAAAGTCGGGAGATCAACAGAAGAATCAACGACATCTACGCCCCATCTGTCAAAGTATTGGAGGAAATGGATAATGACCTCATTCACGCTCAACAGCTCATGAAGCAATGGGCCTACGTTCAACGTCGAGAAGATGACCGTGAAAGAGTTGAGGCCATTGATCTTTGTGAACGAATTATTCCGGATCAAATGAAGAAAATCAATGCGTATTCTTCACTTTGGCCAAAGGAACAGCTTATTCAAAAGCATGAACTTGCTAGTCACATCCGCGAGTTGATGACTTCTTATAAAGAAATCAGAGCCACACTACCTGATTTTGACAGCTATTACAATCCGCTCAATCAAATGACTGCCGATGGATATTTCATCGATGGTGGTGTAATTCCAATAGCATTAACAGCAGCTCGCCAGAAACTGCAAAGCATGAATACTGAGCAGCGCGACACGATGACTGCTGAGATTGCCCGAATGAATGATTCATTTAGGACACTCCGCGTTCTGT
>JAYTMF010000208.1:0-5777 GCA_043728755.1 Flavobacteriales bacterium | reverse complement strand
CTTCTGCCTTCTTTTCCATGTTCGCAATTCCGTCGTGATAGTTGACCAAGAGATCTACTGCCTTCTGGTATTTTCCCATGGCATCTGCCACCCGTGAAGCTTCAAACAGATAAGCCATTCCAAGTGAATCGTTGGGATGTTTATTATAGTAATCCTGATATGCTTTGAGCAAACGCAAGCCGACATTTCTATCCAAGACAGAATCCATTCCTGCTTTCTTTTCCATGTCACGGATCTCGATTAGCATTGGATCAACATTGTTTGGATCCGCGTCGTATTGCGGTTTCACGTCTGGAATTTCGCTGGTTGTAGGAGTTACTGGATCACTACACGCTGAAAATAGCATGGAGAAAAAAAGTATTGCCCCGGGAAGAATTTTAAAGCCGTTGTTGAGATTCATTTTTCGTTGCGATTACTTTTTGGGAAACTTCATTCTGTATTTGACATCCACATTTCCCTTGCTGATATCGTTCAATTTTCCTCGCAAAAGTGTTTTCTTGAATGGACTGATGTGATCGAGAATCAATAAACCCTCGATGTGATCGTATTCGTGCTGTACAACGCGTGCAGCAAAGCCGTCCAACTCCTCTTCGTAAAGGTCCCAGTTCTCGTCGTAATACTCTACCTTAAGAGTTGGTTTGCGCTGCACATCCACTCGGATATCAGGAATGGACAGACAGCCCTCTTCATGCGACCACTCCTCGCCTTCTTCTTCGAGAATGATTGGATTGATAAACACGCGCTTGAAATCTTCACACGAAGGATCGCCATCTTCGCCTTCAGCAACAGGTGTGGCATCTACAATGAAAAGGCGAATGCTCTTGCCTACTTGAGGTGCGGCAAGACCCACACCACTGGCGTTGTACAAGGTCTGGAACATATCATCAATCAACTTCTGAAGATTGGGAAAATCTTCATCAATCTCTACGGCTTTTTTCTTCAGCACAGGATCTCCATATGCCACTATCGGTAAAATCATGGGTGCGAAGCTAAAAACGGAATGGGCAATTTGGCTCTTTGTTCCTCAAATCCTGAAGAAATTACCACTGACTGAGATTGGTGGTGATAGAGAAGTGATTGCTTGGTCCGGCGAGGTGATAGATCGCTCTGCCATAGCTGAGATGAAATCGGGAAACTTTGAACCCGAATCCATATGATAAACCCGCAGTACCCGGCTTCTCGACCACTTTCAATTCCTGTCGGCGACGATAATTGTATCCGATTCGGATGTTGAAATTCTGACTCAGCAAAAATTCCGTACCAAAAGTCATGTGACGCATAAGTTGATCACCAAACTCCCATTTGCGATCGGAGATGATCTCACCGGTCACAGGATCTGTCACTACCGGAGAGTTGGGATTGTTGTATGCGAGGTTCCAATGTTGCATATTGGAATAGACCATCGAAAATCGAAACGGTGCATGAGCAGGCTGTTTAGTGACGCCTATTTGCATCTGAAAAGGAAGTTTCTCACGCGTGCCGGCTGTATAGGTCGAAAGTTGCGCCCCCAGATTACTAACGATCATCGAAGCTGTGAAATTCCTTTTCGGATTTGCATATGTAACAGCGCCGTCCAGTGCCAATGCTACCGATGCATAATTGGCGAATGATGAATAGATAGTTTTAAAATTTAGACCAAGGCTCCACAAGCTGTCGTATTGATATCCTGCACCGAGTATCAAGGCGTAATCTGCAGCATAAAAGCTACCAATGTCATAACCCAGCGCATCAAGTTCGGCCTGTTTACCATAATTGCTGAATTGCATTGTAGCCGCAGTAGTCAGTTTTGGTTTGATCGTTCGTGCATAAGAAGCAAACCCCATATTGATGCCCGCGAAATAATCGACGAAACTCATTCCGAGTTTGTTGCTCATATTGCTATCGAGCAATGACGGATTGAACTGAGCGAGATGTATATCACCATCCTTCACAGCGAAATAATTTCCCCCCATGGCTGCAATGCGTGCACTACCGGGTATGTTGAAAGAGTTGAACGAAGTAAGTCCGCCGATTTGTGATTGACCGGTGAGAAACGTTAAAGCGAGCAGCGAAATAAGGTATATTCTCAGTTGCAAATTGGCGGGTTGAAATGGATCTGCGCCACGAACGGGGTAACGGAGATATTATTTCACAAAGAAAAGCAGAAAAGGATGCCAAATTCAAAAATTCAGTGATTCATAATTCAAGGTATTCAAATCGAAAATTAGCTATGCGACGCGAAGGGCATTCACGACTTTCTCTTTTAGCAAAGCTTTTTCAACTACCTCATACATTTCTGTAACGTAATGAAATTTCAAGCCTTTGAGATAGCGTTCATTGATCTCTTCGATGTCCTTACGATTCCTCTCTGAAAGAATTATTTCCTTGATACCTGCACGCTTCGCTGCGAGAATTTTCTCTTTGATACCACCCACAGGAAGTACTTTTCCGCGAAGTGTTATTTCACCGGTCATTGCGAGGAACTTTTTCACTTTGCGCTGGGTGAATGCTGACGCAAGTGCCGTGAGTAATGTTATTCCTGCTGATGGCCCGTCTTTGGGGACAGCACCTTGCGGCACGTGAATGTGCACATTCCATTTATCGAAAATTTCCTGTTCCACATCGAGCATATCACTGTGGGCTTTGAGATATTCAAGGGCAATAACCGCACTCTCCTTCATCACATCACCAAGATTGCCGGTGAGGGTCAGCTTGCCTTTTCCTTTTGTCAGTGAAGTTTCGATGAACAAAATGTCGCCACCTGTCGGCGTCCAGGCAAGACCGGTGACAACACCTGCAGTATCATTATCGATGTATTTATCCTTTTCATGAGAAGGCCCCAGAACTTTCAAGACTTCAACATCGTTGACCTCAACGGTGAATTTTTCTTCAAGCGCTATTTGCTTGGCGCGGTTGCGCACCAATTTACCTATACGTTTTTCCAGTGAGCGAACGCCACTTTCGTTGGTGTATTCTTCCACAAACTTGACGATGATTGCATCATTAAAACGGATCTGTTTTTCATTGAGTCCATTCTCGCGCAATTGTTTTGGAACGAGGTGACGCTTGGCTATTTCAAGTTTCTCTTCAACTGTATAACCTGTAACTTCAATGATCTCGAGACGATCGCGCAGCGCAGGTTGTATCGAAGCAAGCGAGTTGCATGTCGCGATAAACATGACCTTGGAGAGGTCGTATTCCAGCTCGACATAATTGTCGTAAAACGCGTGATTCTGCTCTGGATCCAGCACTTCGAGCAACGCGCTCGAAGGATCGCCATGTATGCCTTGTCCTACTTTATCAATTTCATCCAACACAAATAGTGGATTGGATGTTCCTGCTTTTTTCAGCGATTGCAAAATGCGACCTGGCATGGCGCCGATGTATGTTTTGCGATGTCCGCGTATCTCCGCTTCATCATGTAAACCGCCCAAAGCCATTCGGACATATTTTCTGCCCAACGCCTCGGCAATTGATTTCCCCAGGGATGTTTTACCCACTCCCGGAGGGCCATATAGACAAATGATAGGCGCTTTCATGTCGCCTTTGATTTTCAATACTGCGAGGTGCTCAATGATGCGTTCTTTCACTTTTTCGAGTCCAAAATGATCGCGGTCTAAAACTTCCTTCGCGTGCTTGAGATCGAAATTATCATCGCTCTTTGCATTCCACGGAAGGTCAAGTAAGGTATCGACATAATTTGCTTGGACGCTGTATTCACCCGCTTGCGGATTCATTCGCTCCAACTTCAGGATTTCCTTAGCAAAAGCCTTGGCTACATTTTCGGGCCAATTTTTATCCACTGCGCGTTTCTTCTTTTCTTCTATTTCATCCTTCATCGGATTGGATCCAAGCTCATCCTGGATCTGCTTCATCTGTTGGTGAAGAAAATATTCGCGTTGTTGTTTTGAAATATCTGTATGAACTTTTTTATGAATTTCATTTTTCATCTCCAACATCTGCAACTCGCGGTTGAGATGTTCCAACGCTTTGTTTGCGCGTTCGGCGAGATCCGCCATCTCCAATAACAATTGCTTTTCATTTGTTGCCACTTTCATGTTTGACGAAATGAAATTGGTGAGAAAGCTCAGCCCGTTGATGTTCTTGATTGCCATGGAAGCTTCACTCGGAATCTCCGGAGTAAGCTGAATGATCTTCAATGCAATTTCTTTC
This sequence comes from Flavobacteriales bacterium, assembly GCA_043728755.1. Taxonomy (GTDB): domain Bacteria; phylum Bacteroidota; class Bacteroidia; order Flavobacteriales_D; family Sanyastnellaceae; genus JAIBBG01. Next base: position 1,625 of record JAYTMF010000208.1, on the reverse strand, counting down.
AGCGATTCGAATAATGCCTGTTGTTGTTTGCTTTTGGCATTTTTGTTTGTCTCCGGAAAATCTACCACCTGAGCAGTGAAATATGGATCGCTGGAAACAAGGCCCTTTATCTCAATTCGCTTTTTCCCTTGGAGAATAACTGTGGTACTACCATCAGGCATTTTGAGCATGCGTATGATCGTAGCCTGCGTTCCTATACGATGAAGATCACTAAAGATCGGCTCTTCAATATCGGCATTTTTCTGAGTAACAACACCGATGGTCTTATTGCCTTTGTTAGCCTCCTGAATGAGTCTGATGCTCTTATCTCGGCCCACTGTGATGGGTATCACCACTCCGGGAAAAAGGACGGTGTTCCTCAATGGAAGAATCGGCAATACCTCTGGCGTGTGCTCCTTGTCCATTTGTTCTTCATCTTCTGCGGAAATAAGCGGGATATACTCGTGATCCTGCGCCTCGTCATCAGTTAGGTATGCAAATATGTTATCGTCTTGAATCATTTTTTTCAATTTAAAACTACAAGTCGGCATGTTGCCAATCTTAATGCCAACGGAATTATTCCTGACTTTGTGTCGCAATGAGCCGATGCACATGCGAATCATCGAACACTCGTTTCAACACATTGATATTTTCAGCCGACAACTGTGTATCGCGTCTCGCCATAACAAGGCGTATGGTTTCGATTGCTTTTGAAAAATGATATTCTTCGAAGTCTTCTCCTCCTCCCCAAGTAAAAGAAGGAATGTGTTTGATCGGAAAACCTGCACCGAAAATATTCGCGCAAACACCTGCAACTGTTCCTGTATTGAACATGGTGTTGATACCACATTTGCTGTGATCCCCCATGATCAAGCCGCAAAATGTCAGTCCGGTGTCAGTAAACTGATTCTCCGCATAACTCCATACCCTCACCTGAGAATAGTTGTTTTTCAGGTTTGAAGTATTGGTATCTGCACCCAGATTGCACCATTCTCCTATCACCGAATTTCCAATAAATCCGTCATGCGCTTTATTTGAAAATCCGTGAACGACACAGTTCGAAATTTCTCCACCGAATTTGCTATGAGGACCAATTGAAGTTGGACCATATACTTTCGATCCCATTTTTATGGTTGAATATTCCCCGAGATAAAATGGTCCGCGTATGTGTGAACCTTCCATCACCTCGGCGTGTTCATCAATAAATACCGGCCCATCATTCACGTTGATGCTTGTTGCGTACACCTTTGCATTTGGTGCTATGTAAAGTTGGGAAGGATCACCGATCAATACATTCGTATCATGCAAAGGCGCACTTGTTCTTCCCTTTCTTATGCGATCAAAATCCATTTTGAGTGCTGTGCCATTCATCGCGAAAATATCCGTGATACCGGTGAGCAAAAGTGGCTCTCCATCGTACTTCACCTGCGTAGATACTTCAGAGTATTTCACTGATCTGTGCGCCAGCATGACATCATTGTGCATCAATGATTCATGATTTTTCAAACTCAATATTGCCGACACTACTTTTTCATCAGGAATAAGGCGCGCATTGATGTGTAAACTTTCTACCTCTTGCGCTACAGGAAATAGTTCATGAAGATAGACGCGTGTTTCGTGATACACCTTTGCATTGAATATTGCAG
>JAYTMF010000207.1:0-1455 GCA_043728755.1 Flavobacteriales bacterium | reverse complement strand
TGAGAAATCATACAGTGGTAAATGCCGATGGATACAAGTGTTTAGTTCAATCTGGCGAAGCAAAGATTGGACTATTACACTTGTCCAATCGGTATTATTTTTTGAGCATGGGTAATTCAACGTCGACATTCATTACACGCGTCTGCGTGCGAATGGATTCTTTATGCAATTGTTCCAGATATTTCTCAATGAATTCAGAAGAGAGTCCAAGTTTTTCTGCGAGCATCGTGCGCGTTTCCATAATCTCTTTCCAACGTTCCACTTGTAAGATAGTAATGTTATGTTCCTTCTTATAATGACCTAATTCTTCTGTGATGTGCATTCGATCGCTGATCAGATGAATAATTTCTTCATCTACTTTATCAATTCTTGAACGAAGTGATTGCAATTCATTCGTGAAATGAACGTCATCAGTAGAGGCTACGCGAACCCGTAAGCCATTTATGAGATCGGCCAGCGCAGCGGGAATCAATTGCTGAGCAGCATCACTCCATGCGTTATCCGGATCGATATGACTTTCTATCATCAAGCCATCCATGCCCAGGTCGAGTGCTTTTTGAGCAACGGGTTGAAGCAGATCGCGTCTTCCGCAAATGTGACTTGGGTCACAGAATATGGACAATTCGGGAAACTGGGTTTTAAGAGCGATGGGTATTTCCCACATCGGTTTATTGCGATAGATACTTTCTCCAAAATGTGAAAAGCCACGATGCATGGCTACGATTTTATTGACTCCGCTGCGAGCAATTCGTTCTATTGCGCCTATCCAAAGTTGAAGGTCAGGGTTCACTGGGTTTTTTACAATGACAGGGATGTCAACACCTTTTAATGCATCTGCAATTTCCTGCACCGAGAATGGATTCACTGTTGTTCGCGCACCGATCCAGAGTGCGTCAAATCCGTATTTCAAGCAGAGTTCCACGTGCTCTGCCGTGGCTACTTCGGTGATGATCGGAAGTCCTGTTTCCATCTTTGCATTGACCATCCACTGCAGACCAATTTCGCCTACGCCTTCAAAAGAATCCGGGCGTGTTCGCGGCTTCCATATTCCGCCACGTAAGAAGTGCACTTTGTTTGTTGAGGCAAGTTGCCCGGCCGTGGTCATCAATTGTTCTTCTGTTTCAACGCTACATGGACCGCTTATCAGTAAAGGTTTTGTGGATGACGGCCACCAATCATGTACGCTTGTAATTTTTGAAAAGTGTTGACCTGACATTTTATATGGAGCAATAAAGAGACGAATTTAAGTATTCAGTCTTGCATTATTTCTTAGCAGCAATCAATGATTGTGTATAGCAATGGTGTTGATCGATTATCAAAAAAGATACATCTGGATAAACTTTCAGAGCATGTTTAATGCATTTGGCAAAGCATGGACTCAACGTGCGCATAATACCAATGTGATTTATAAGACTGGCCAATGTTTGAGAAATCATACAGTGGTAAATGCCGATG
>JAYTMF010000206.1:0-3970 GCA_043728755.1 Flavobacteriales bacterium | reverse complement strand
ACGGCACTATGGCAAGGCTTCCGGAATTGATGGAAATTGCAGAGAGATTCGACATGAAGGTCATTTCAATCAAGGATCTGATTGCGTATCGCTTAAGTAAAGAAACGCTCGTTGAAAAAGTGAGCGAAGTAGCATTCAAAACCGTTTACGGTGAATTCGTATTTACTGGTTTCAGACAAACCATCGAAAACAAAGAGTATATCGCTCTGGTAAAGGGTTCGTGGAATGAAGATGAGTCCATTCCGGTAAGGGTTCACTCTTGCAATATCATTGGTGATATTTTCAACACACTAACGGGCGGAACAGGTACGCAAATTGACAGCGCTATGAAGATCATTCAGTCTGCCGGTAAAGGTGTACTGGTCTATATCAATCATCTGCAACCGGGAGTGAGTCTGCTGGACGAAATGAAAGAACTCACGATCAATGAGCGCAGTCATGCTCCAACTATGGATGAACGCGATTTCGGCATAGGTGCACAAATTCTAAGATCACTCGGTGTTCGAAAAATGAAATTGATCACTTCGCATCCTGCGGCCAAACGCACCGGACTCGAAGGCTACGGCCTTGAAGTGACCGAGTACATTGTGTATTGAAACGCGAAGCAGTGATTGACTTAAAAACAATCCCGCTATTCATACTATTCTTGGCTTTGTCCTAGAGACAAAACCTTCTTCCGCACAACAGTCGGCTGCGCAAAAGAAGATTTCAACTCTTCGTGATCTCTTGTGTTACCAATGTGATTTCTAAAACTGGCCAATGTTTGAGAAATCATTCAGTGGTAATTGACGATGGATACACGTGCTTAGTTCAATCTGGTGAAACAAAGAATGGACTATTACACTTGTCCAATCGGTATTATTTCATCATGATTGCATTCTTTGAAATATGGCTCTTGCCGTTTGTCATGTGAAAGAAATAAAGACCGTTATCCATTCTTGATTTTGAATGACTGATCTTGTAATTCGTTTCAACTTCAGGTTGGCCACTGTAAACGTTTTCAATCATTCTGCCTGTCATATCATATAGATCGATCGAGACACGACTCTCTTCCATCACCATGAAATCAATAACGAACTCATCGGAATTGTTAGCTGCCACTTGCAGCGCCATAGCAGAACGAGGAACGCTCATTTGCTGCGATGAAGCAAAATGTTGTGGTGTAACGTTTATTGATTGCATGTGAAATGTTGTATTGCCGGCGCAATCTTGTGCTTCCCATCTGCGGACAATCAATTGCTCCGGACAACATTCCATGTTCGTATTCAAATCTCCATGACCACTTACCGAATTACCATTTACGATTCCACTGTAATCAAACCAACCACTAATACCATACGCATCATTGCGATTGTTTGCTGCCTGACCCAACTGAAATCCATAGTAATGAGATACCGGTGCATGCGTGAGATTTAACACTGATCCTGAAAGCGCTCCCACTCCTGTCAATGTACTTGAAGGATCCAATTCATAATAGGTCCAATCGATGTAGTTGTTTCCAACAAGATTCAAGTCGTCTTTGTAACTTCTTCCAAGCGCACTCCATTCACTCCAGTTTCTCTTTTCGACTAGATAAAAATCGATCATCCAACTCTGCGCGGGATTCACAGCGTTGAAAACCTGACCTGTGATATGTGCCGTTCCGTTGACATCATCTCTCACAAGCGATCCATCGGCAGCACCAAAAACATAGTTAATCGTGATACCTGACAAGCCGGGCAACCAAAGCGCAATGGGTCCGAATGCGGACTGTGCCGTTTGTAGTGTACATGTATTTTCTCCCTGATTGACACTTGAAACCTCTTGCGTGAAAATCACGTCGACGTCGTTGTCACAATTATCCGCGGCAACTATGTTCGGAACCGCCGGAATTCCATCACATGTCACTTCAACATCTTCCGGCAATTCTGAAAGTACAGGAGCGGTGTCATCTTCAACACTGATCACTTGCACATGTATGTTTTGATTTCCACATGCATCAGTGGCAATGAAAATTCGATTGATGTTGAAGACACTTGCGCAGTTCGTTGCGTCAATGCTTTCTTCGATCTCAATTGTAAAACTGCTGCAATCACCAATCATCGGGAGCTGAGCAACAGGAACAGCATTGCATTCAACCGTTATGTCAGCGAGTGACGAAAGAAAGATCGGCATCGCATTATCTGTCATTGTTATCTGTTGATTCGCAACAGAAACATTACCACAATTATCCATTGCGGACCATGACCGCATCGTAGTTTGAGTACACCCTGTCCAAATTGACAACTCAGAAAATTGAACTTGAACATTTGCTGAACAGTTATCCGTCGCAGTTACGTTCGGCCCTGGGTAGTCATCTCCACAATTCAAAACAATATCTGCAGGAACATTGTGCAACACGGGGGCAACAACATCAGATACTGTAATATTCTGTACGAACTGAGAAGAGTTCCCACAGGCATCAATAGCTGTCCATCTCCGCTGAATGGTATAAGGACATGATCCCGATGAAATGTTTTGAGTAAAACTGAGATTCACATTTGAACATGCATCCACTGCCAACACATTGTAAACGGCTGGTATGGCATCGCATGTCACATTCATTGTTGCAGCTGGCGTAGCAGTGAATGTCGGCGACGTGGCGTCTGTTATGGTAATCGTCTGTGTGATCGTCCGAGAATTTCCGCAAGGATCTGAAGCGATCCAATTTCTGGTTGTGACACTTCCACAACTCAACGATTCGCTGAATTCAAAATAAAATACATTCACATTGCTCCCTGCGCAGGCATCTGTTGCAATTGGTGTTGCAGGAAGAGGAATCATATCGTTGCACGTGAGTTCAAGATTCGCAGGAACATTCGTAAATGTCGGTGCCGTAGTATCGCTCACATAAATGGTCTGAATTGCCACACCTGTATTGCCGCAATTATCAACGGCTGTCCAGATGCGAACGATTTGATAATTGCATTCGCCGCCAATAATTTGTTGCGTAAATTGAACAGACAATGACCCTGAACAATTGTCATTGGCTATAACGTTTGCCGGTGTCGGTATCTGTCCACATTGTACAAAAGTGCTATTTGGAACACTGCTCAAAACTGGATTGGATTCATCTACAACGTGAATGATCTGTGTGGCCTGTGATGCGTTGCCGCACATGTCAGTGGCGTTGTAAGTTCTCTGAACAACAAAAGAACATCCAGACCCAATTGTGACATCATTGTAAGTCGTAACAACGGTACCGGCGCAATCATCCACCACATTCGGTGGCAACACGGTGTTGAGTCCTGTGCATTGCACCGTGACTTCTGGTGGCGCCTGAGCGAACACCGGTGGCGCAGTGTCGATCACAATTATGCTCTGACTTACAACGGAAGAATTTCCACAATCATCTTCTGCGATCCATGTTCGGATGAGCGTAAACTCACAACCTGTACCGATCATCGTTTGTGAAAAAATCACTTGCACATTGTTATCACAATTGTCCACCACGATCGGATCCGGAATAGGTGGAACATTATTACATGTTGTTGGTCCTTCCTGCGGTATCCCAGAAATAACGGGAGGTTCAGTGTCGAGTATCGAGATTTCCTGAGTGAATGTTGCAGCATTGCCGCATGCATCTGTTGCTGTCCATATTCGGTAAATATGAGGACAGCCTCCTGTGATATTCTGGGTTTCCATTTGGATGGTCACTGCGTTGCAATCATCAGATGCTGTCACTTCAAACGGTGGTGGAATTTGTCCGCATGACATTGAAATATTCTCTGGTACAGAAGTGAACACCGGTGGCGTGTTATCTACGACATGAATTGTGTATTCCTCAGAAGTCCTATTGCCACATTCATCCAACGCCACCCACGTGCGGATTATGTCAAACGTCGATGGACATTCTCCCGGCACTTCCAATTCTAAAAATTGAATCGTGGATGGACTGCTGCAATTGTCTGTTGCGAATACTGCTGATGGCACCGGCGGATAGGAAAACGAG
>JAYTMF010000205.1:0-10948 GCA_043728755.1 Flavobacteriales bacterium | reverse complement strand
ATTTTCAACGACGATCAACTTAAGACCGTTATCCATTGTCGCTACCTGATAGTTGCCGATTTGAATCTTTGGTGCAGGGCCTGCTGCCGGCGCATGCGTACGGTCCACTTTACTTCCTGATTTACATGCAGAAAATATAAGTGTGACAAAAATTAGAGATATGCTGATGAACTTTTTCATGGTTCTATTACTTCTTAATGATGATGAATTTAATGAGATGGTTAATGGCTAGTTTTCCTCAATTGGAAAGTTTAGGATCATTTAAAAAATAAAGGACGACACGATTTTCTTTCGTGTAAAACTTTGTCGCTGCATTCTTCAGGTCTTCTTTTGTAACAGCCAGATACCTTTCAATTTCCTTGTTGATCAATCCTGCATCACCAAAATACATGTAATAATTGGCAAGGCTTTCGGCGATTCCCGCAACAGATGAATTGCTATTCACAAAATCATTTTCAACCTGATTGCGCAATTTTTGAAACTCGCGATCGGAGATCAGTTCATGTTTCACACGATCAAACTCTTCATTCATTCCCAACTCAACCTGCATTGGATCTACGCCCATATTGGCCAATCCAAACGCCAGCGTTAGCCCAGGATGCTCTGTATTGTATGTGAATGCACTGCAGAACAATGCTAATTCCTTTTCATCCACCAGTGCTCTGTTCAATCTTGAGCTTTCACCGTCGGAAAGCAGTTTGTTTAACATTTCCACTGCATAGAACTCTTTTGTTCCCTGTGCAGGAATATGAAATGCCTGAAGTATTAACGGCAATTTATCCTTTACCCAGATGGTGTCTCTGACCTCACCTTTGTTCAGCGGCTCTACCTGTGTTGGACGTGGAATTTCAATAGTGCCTTTTGGAATATCACCGAAGAATTTCTCCACCAATTTTTTTGTCTGTTCAACAGAAATATCACCGGCAATACTTAAAACAGCATTGTTAGGAACATAAAACGTGTTGTAGAATTTTTTGAAGTCTTCTTCTTTCGCTGCGTTCAAATCTTCCATACTTCCAATCGGAGGCCAATTGTAGGGATGCACTTTGAAAGCATGGCCAAGAGCTTCGAGGAACAAAGTGCCGTATGGTTGGTTGTCGATCCGTTGCCTCTTCTCTTCCTTCACAACCTCGCGTTGTGTTTCGATGCCTGCGATCTCAACCTTGGCGTGCATCATGCGCTCACTCTCCAGCCACAATCCCAATTCAAGCTGATTGCTTGGAAGTAGATCATAATAGAAAGTTCTATCCTGAGATGTATTGGCATTCAATCCACCGCCTGCGTTCTCGACATACTTTGCGTATTGCCCTCTACCAATATTGTCAGAACCTTCAAAAAGAAGATGCTCAAAAAAGTGCGCCATTCCGGAGCGACCTGCGGTTTCATTTTTCGAGCCCACATGATACATTACGGTGACTGCCGCAATAGGTGTACTGTGGTCTTCATGAAGTATAACATGTAGGCCATTCTTCAGATCATATTCTACAAAATTGATTTTCTGGGAAAAACAAACAACCGGTGTAGACAACACGGCTGACAACAAAAAGGATTTCAATAGTTTCATTGTTCCGGAATTTAACGGGATGCGAATTTAACAGGTACATCGCTATAAATCACTCGGTCCTGATCAATGGTTGATTATATAGTTGGACGGTAGACGCACTTAGCAAAGAAATCCGAGCAAATGTATATGCCGGTGTCACATCATTCGGCGCAGAAATTCTAAAGACCATGTTATAACTTGCGCCACCAACATAAAACAAAACTTGTGAATCATTCATCCGTCGACATTTCAACCCGAATTACACCGGAAGATCTTATACGAGACCTACGCTCGGACTCAGCCATAGAATTGACTTCTGACGCTATATCAAGAATTCGCAAGAGTCGCGATTTCCTCGATAAAAAATCATGGGATGGTGAAACACCGATATATGGTGTCAACACAGGTTTTGGTTCTTTGTGCAATACGGTGATCGACAGCAAGGACCTCAGCACACTTCAACGCAATTTATTGCTCTCGCATGCATGCGGCGCAGGAGAAGAAGTACCACATGAAATCGTTCGAATGATGCTTCTCCTTAAAATCAGAGGCCTGAGCTATGGCAATAGCGGCGTACAACTTAGCACCGTTCAGCGACTCGTTGATTTTTACAATCTGAATATCACACCGGTAGTCTATCAGCAGGGATCACTTGGTGCAAGCGGTGATCTTGCGCCGCTGGCACACCTTAGCTTACCGCTCATCGGCGAAGGAGAAGTTTACTTCAACGGAATAAAAATGCCCTCTTCGGATGCATTAAAAAACTGCCAACTCACCTCTTTACAATTGAAGAGCAAAGAAGGACTTGCTCTAATAAACGGGACACAATTTATGAGTGCATATGCAACATGGTGCGTCGCAAAAGCAGTTGAGATCAATGATAAAGCAGCGCTGATCGGCGCCATGTCGCTCGACGCATTTGACGGCAGAATAGAACCATTCGATGACGCCATTCACGCAACGCGTCCACATATTGGTCAAAGAAAATTTGCAGGAATGATGCGTAAAAATTTTGAAGGAAGCGATATCATTTCAAGGAAAAAAGAACATGTTCAAGATCCGTATAGCTTCCGATGCATGCCTCAGGTGCACGGTGCAAGCATGGATGTCATTCGTTTTGCGCATGAAACAATTTCCATTGAGATCAATTCTGTGACTGACAATCCGGTGATCATTCCCGATGAAGATAAAATCATTTCCGGTGGAAATTTTCATGGTCAGCCGCTTGCATTGGCACTTGATTTTTTGGCAATCGCAATAGCTGAATTAGGCAGCATTTCCGAAAGAAGAACCTACAAGCTCATCAGTGGTCAACGCGGATTACCTCTGTATCTCTCAAAGTCTCCCGGCCTGAACAGCGGATTCATGATACCACAATACACTGCTGCAAGCATTGTTTCACAGAACAAACAACTTTGCACACCGGCGAGTGTAGACACGATTGACAGCAGCAACGGACAAGAAGATCATGTGAGTATGGGAGCGAACGCCGCCACGAAATGTTTTCGTGTTCTGGAAAATGTACGAAGTATCATGGCGATAGAAATCTTCACCGCTGCACAGGCTCTTGACTTCAGAAGACCATTGAAAAGCTCCACCGTTGTTGAGGCCTTTCACAAAGAAGTACGAACATTAGTTCCTTTCATGGAACAGGATGGATTGATGGCTGAACACATGCGAGCGTTGAGATCGCTCGTTTGAACTTCGCAAAAAATTACTTCCCCGATCCTTTCAGCACTATCGCTATAGTATAGAAGAGGATTTTGAAATCCATCGCCAGTGACATGTTTTCTATGTAGAGAATGTCGTATTTCAATCGCTGCACCATTTGATCCACGTTTTCTGCATATCCAAATTTTACCTGGCCCCATGAAGTGATTCCTGGTCGCACGCGATGCAAGTGACTATAATGTGGAGCACGACTAGTGATAAGGTCGATGAAATATTTTCTTTCCGGACGAGGGCCAACCAATGACATATCGCCTTTCAAGACATTAAAGAACTGTGGCAATTCATCCATTCTTGTTTTTCTTAATATTCGACCCACACCTGTTACACGCTCATCGTGCGTAGAACTCAGTTGCGGACCATCTTTCTCCGCATCCTTTACCATCGTCCTGAATTTATAGATCTTGAAGGGTTTGCCTAATTTCCCTATACGCATTTGAGTAAAGAAAACTCCACCTGGAGTTGTAAACATGGTCGCCAATAAGATGATGACCAACACAGGTGATAAGATGATCAATGCAATTAAAGAAACTGCAACGTCAATCATTCGCTTAACCGAAAACTGCCAGGCCGGCATGATCTCATGATTCACCCGAATGAGTGGAACACCATATATGCTGTTCATCTTTACTGATCCGCTAAGTATGTCGTACATATCTGGTATAATGTTTACGTTTACTTCAGTGTCTTCAAGGAGAGAAAGTATATGTTCCAGGTCTTTGTGATCACCGCTCTCAACGGCGATGATCACTTCTTCAACTTTTCTGTTTCTGATTAATGTTGGCAACTCATGATACTTTCCCAGCAACGGTATGTGCTTCGACAAAAGATCGTCTTGTCCGTTCACCCGTACAAAACCTTCGAACTTATAACCGGGCGATGTTCTCATAGAATGGATCTCTTCATACATACTCAGCGCTTGCGCATTGCCACCAACAATAATTGTCTTAAATCCAATGCGCCCACTATGGACAAGAGAAACCGTCCTTGATGTAAGTATGAATCGCTCTATCAGTGTCAATGAAAAATGCGAACAAAAAAGGACGAGCAATGTCTCGTAATAATTTCTATAGTGTTTGATTTGATCATCCAGAAGTAATACAAAAAATATGATCAATACCCCTACCAAGGAAGTAATTGTAACTTGTCCAAACTCTTTGAGTCTATGTCGTCTGAAAATGCGGGAGTAGTGGCCACTGATATAATACAGGCCTATCCAGAATAACGGAATCACAATCAAACCAAGAATATAATTCGTATCAAATTCCAGTCGTACATTCTCTCCAAATCTGGCAGGTTCCAGATATTTTTTTCTGAAAACATAAAGTAAAGTCCACGCGCCGGCTGCTGCCAGAAAATCAGCTGTCACATACTTTGCTATTTGTCTAGTATTATTCAAAAAAGCACACGATTTATTTCGCTGTTATAGATCTCTGCGATTTCATTTCTTTCATCATTCAATATTTCACCAGTTTACAATTTTGATATTGTCCAAAAACACAATGGGTGAATCAGTTTCACTAGAAATGCATTCAACATAAAGTCTATGGTAGTCCGCATTGGGATTTTCACCGGCAACTATTCCTAGATCGATATAAATTTTCTTCCATGCGGGTGTATCTCCCCCATCCGTGTTGGTGGGTGTGAGATAGATGACCGGATTCTTCCGTGTCTCGCCATTTTCGACAGTGAACATGCCAACAATGAATGTGTTATTACAACTGTAATTCATTTCGATAAAAATGGTGTTGCCTGCCTGCATGTCAATATTTGAATTATCAATGAAATTCATGTAGTTCAAAGGAGGAGACAGCATAATTTTACAGAATCGATCACCATCGACAGCCAACGTGGGGTTATTGATTACTTCAATGGTTGCGCCATTATTTGGACCGGCCTGAAAGAAATTTCCAGCTTCAAAATCTCTTGTGGCATTCACCTGAGCGGCAGTGTGATATTGAAAACGCGGAGTGATATGATAGGATTGAAGCGGTTGCAAATCGATAATGGTATCATACACGGCATAGAAAGGATATCTGATCCGTGTCGAACTCATTCCATTGTTCTTGATGCCCGCATAGACAGAATACTTATTAAGACCTGTGCGTAAAACCGGAATTTGTGCAGGCACATCAAACACCCCTTGAATGTCATCATTGGTGTAATTCCACAATTCAGTAATAGCCGTGCTTGACGAACCCTGACTGACTAGTGGCTGAAAGGAATAGGAATCTATAAAAACGAATGATGGTTCCTGCTCGTCAGGATTGATAACATTACAACCGGTAAAAATCAACAGAACAACAGAATTCAAGAGTAGCTTCATAAAATCCGCTTGATAAGGTCAAAAAAAATAGGATGGCGAAGGTAATCAAAGCCCCTGTCGGGCATGACCGATTAACGCACAATCAATGGATTATTGTTTAGACCGAATATTATGAGTGAATAAAAACGCACGCACGATATAGACCGAATTGCATTCTAATTGATAATGAATGTTCTATCATTGATCGCGCGATCACCTCTTTGGTTGAGAGCAGATCAAATCACTCTTCATCCTCCTGCAGGAGGACGTGCTGATTCATTTTCTCAAGAACTTGTAAAGCAACATCGAGCGCTCGTGTGCCGTCTTCGAGACTTACGACAGGGAATTTGTCTTCATGGATGCATATCGCGAGTGAAGCCAGTTCATCCCTTATGGCATTTGTTTCAGGAATGTCCGGTTTATCAAAAATAATTTCCTTCATTCCTTTACCTGGTCCTAGATCGATGTTCAACGAAAATGGATCGGGCTCTCCAATCACTTCTTTCATCCTTACGATTTCGGCCTCTTTCGCGAGAAAATCAATAGCGATGTAAGCGTCCTTTTGAAAAAAGCGCGATTTGCGCATAGCCTTCAATGAAATACGACTTGCAGTGAGATTCGCCACACAACCATTATCAAGCTCTATTCGGGCATTTGCGATATCAGGCGTGTCGCTTAGCACGGCAACGCCACTGGCGGAAATTCTACGCGCATTGGCCTTTGTTACCGAGAGAATGATATCAATGTCGTGAATCATCAAATCGAGGACGACAGAAACATCAGTGCCTCGGGGATTAAACTGAGCCAATCGATGTGTTTCAATAAATTTGGGTTGGTGCAGAAACGGCTGAGCTGCAATAAACGCAGGATTAAACCGCTCGACATGACCGACCTGAGCCTTGATGCCGGCTTCCTTCGCCAGTTTGATCAATATCCTTGCTTCCTCAATCGATGTGGTCACGGGTTTTTCAATAAAAACATGCTTCAGGCGTTTGATCGCCGCCGCTGCGCATTCAAAATGTTGCGTTGTTGGAGTGACAATATCTACCACGTCCACTGCATCGAGCAGTGATTCCATGCTATGGAATGGCATCAGGCCAAATTGTTCTGAAGCTGATTTTGCATTGCTGATATTCGGGTCATAAAATCCTACAAGCTCATAAACCTCCGGCAATTCACGAATGCACCTCATGTGAATTTTGCCAAGATGACCTGCTCCTAAAACACCAATCTTCAATGAATGACTCATGCTACAAAAGTTTAAAGAAGTGAAGTCTACAATGCATCGTTCATTATTAATTTTCAACATCCCAAGGAGTATGAAGTGGTTTTCTAGATTTGAACAGATATGCTAATAGATTCTTACAAACACAAAGGCCTCAGGAATAAACTGGTAGACGAAATAAAACGCATGGGAATTTCAGACCAGCGCGTGCTTGATGCCATCAATAATGTCCCCAGACATCATTTTCTATCAAGCGCCTTTCTTAAATTCGCCTATGAAAACAAAGCATTTCAGATCGGTGCCGGCCAGACAATCTCGCATCCTTTCACGGTGGCAACACAATCACATCTGTTGCAAGTAGAGCCCGGCATGAAAGTGTTGGAAATCGGCACCGGTAGTGGATATCAAACCGCAGTGCTTTGTGAGCTTGGTGCTAAAGTGTATTCAATTGAACGTCATAAGTTACTTCACGACAATTCCAAACATCTCTTGACGAAAATGGGGTATCGCCCTAAATTGATTTACGGTGATGGCTACAATGGACTTCCTGCATTCGCGCCTTTCGATCGCGTCATAATTACTTGCGCGATTCCGCGCGTGCCGGAGGAATTGCTCCTACAAATGAAACCCGGTGGTCTTTTGGTGATGCCTTTTGGGGAAGGTGAAGTTCAACAAATGATGCTGATACAAGAATTGGAAGATGGCTCTTTCAAGTCGGAACTACACGGCAATTTCTCTTTCGTGCCCATGCTCGAAAAAAGAAATTCCGTTCATTGAAAATTTCAATACATAAATTCCCAGGCTGTGCGATAAGCGTTTGTTGATTCAGCGTAAGCGAGAAAATCAGAATAAAATCGGTCGTTGCCTAAAGTTGCGCTATCGCCCACAATAATCAGCTTCTTCTTTGCTCTCGTCATCGCCACATTCATGCGTCTGTAATCTTTTAGAAAACCAATTTCACTTTTGTCATTGCTTCTCACCATGCTGATATAAATAATGTCGCGTTCTTGTCCCTGAAAACTATCCACTGTATTCACTGTCACGAATTTCTGCGCAGCGAATTCATTTTGCAATAACTCAACCTGTGCGCGATAAGGTGAAATGACTCCAACGGTAAACGATGTTTCCACGCCATCGATCATTTGATTGAAATGTTTTCTTATCAATTGAACTTCTTCCGGATTGCATCTTGAAGCTCCTTCATCACTGGCTTGTTCTTCGAAGCTGCAACCGGCTGTATCAATAAATTCTAATACCTGAGGGGAGAACGACATGTGCCAACCTGCCACACTTTCATGTGCTTCCAATTTGCCTTCATAAAACTTTTCATTCGAAAAAGCCATGATCTGATCATTCATTCTGTATTGCGTGCGCAGCAGATTTATTCGCTCATGACGTTTGATGGTCTTTTCGAGCAGAGTGATGCTGAGACCTTGCCTGTCGGCTTCCTGGCTTTTCACTGTGGGTGGCAATTGAAATGGATCACCTGCCATCACCACTTTTTCCGCTCGTAATATCGGAACCCAACAGGCGGGCTCTATTCCTTGTCCGGCCTCATCAATGATCACCGTTGAAAATTTTCTGTCCTTCAAATAATCCGATGTCGATCCTATCAAAGTGCATGCTATCACATTTGCTTCATCCAATATTTTCTGAACGAGATAATTCTCCAGTTCTCTTGCTTCACGATGGATACTCTTTGCTTCACTGAAGATCAACTTGCGTTGCTCCGCTTCTTCTCTCCCAAAACTCCGCTTGTACTTGCTCCCCATCTTTCTTAACTCTACTGCACGTTTTTTCAATTCTCGAATTTGCTTAAAATCCTTCTCCTTTTGCAATAAGGCGTCAAGCGTCAAAGCAGTATTATCGGTTTCAACTTTGGCCAGATTACCGATACGAACTACACGCAATCCTTTATTGGCAAGACTTCGCGCAAGATGATCCGTGGCTGCATTGCTTGGAGCGCATACCATTACCTGCTTTTGATCCCTGGTCATCTCCGCAATGGATTCTACCAAGGTGGTGGTTTTACCCGTTCCCGGAGGGCCATGAATGATAGCGATATCTTCGGCTTCAATGATTGATTGCATGGCCTCATTTTGCGAGACATTCAAAGCAGCGGATGAGCGCAAATTTTCCTTGTGAAAAGTCGGTGACTTTGCACCAAGAATGATATCACGCAATTCTTTCAGTCTTCCCTTCTCCACGTTGATAAGCAAGTTAAGGGCTTTGAACATTTCATCATAAGTGCGGGTATCAAAAAGGAGATTGACGCCAAGTTTTCCTTCATCGATCCAATCCGGCAGATCATCAAGAAAAAAACTGATCTTCATCCGTTGGTCATCCACATATCCAATTATTCCATTGACAGCGGAGTTGTCATTGCCATCCGCAACAGTAAATATGCTGACCGGTGATGCGCTCTGAAATTTATGCTCGAGTTTATCGCCTGGATTGCGCTCGACGACAATGAAGGGATATGCTCCAAGACCAAAACCGGTTTCAACGATCTTCAATGGGAACCACGTGATACCATTGCGTTTGCGTTCCCCGATATTCGATTTTTTTAGCCATGCATCATGCAAAGCATAATCTTCTGATTGCTCAATGCGAAGTACACGCGCGAGTTTGCCTAATTCTTCAACCGGATCCATTCCATTCGAAAATAATGTGCAAATAAAACGGCCTCACAACAATGTGAGGCCGTAATCTTTTCACTTCATCAAAAAAATCATTCTCTCAAGATAGTCACGTGACCATCGTAATACTTCATTCCCTTCAGTTCATTCACTCCAAGTATATAATAATATGTGCCTTCGGGAACATCCTCGGCAGACCAGTTGTTCTTATAATTTTTGCTTTCATAAAGTAGATTGCCCCATCGGTTATACACCTGAAGTGTGCTGTTTTCAAAATCCTCCAAACCTCTTATATGTAAGAAATTATTTCCGGCGTTTCCGTTTGGCGTAAACACGTTAGGAATATAAATCGAGCACGCCTTCACAAACACATAATATGGTGTCGTCGACATGAAGTTGCAAATAGGTTCAAACACATTCACATAGTAATAACCTGCACTCGAAACGTTTTGATTTCCATTGTTGCTGGATGAAAGTTGTTGATACGCCGTATCATTTGGCGAGTAATACCAGTCATATTGATTTAAGCTGGTTGCACCGGGAGCAAGTATTCCGAAGGTTACACCCTGACAAAACTCGATAGTATCAAGTGGTGCTGAAGGTGGATAAAGCGGCACGATTGCCAATAGCGTATCTCTGACAATACAATTCGGATCATCTTGGGGATACACGCTAAACACAAACTCCGTTGTTTCATAGAACGCGTTTGCTTGAATGGTTGGATCTTGAATATTTGGATTGTTGAGAAATGCTCCCGGACTCCATGAATACAAATAGGTGATGCCAGGCGCAGGATTAGTCACAGAGCCATTGATAGCAGTTTGTAGTCCGCAATAATCCACATTTGCATTCACCAAAGGAATTGGTCCGGCATACGCTGTAACATCAATATTCTCAGTATAAGTACATCCAAAGTCATCAATAGCCGTGTAGATATATGTGTAGCTGCCTGAGGATGTTGGAACGTAAGATGCCGAGTCACTAGTTGAATTCATCCAGGTGACGAAAGGTCCAGAAATAAAACTGGAATCTGCGCCTGCCCCAATGCCAGGAGTGAACGAAATAAGGTCAGGATATAAATTCGCTGCAAACTCTACAGACCAGTCGAAAATGAATCCATTGTCCGATGCCCACAAATCGCAAATCTCAATGATCCATTCTCCATTCAACGGGCATCCAATCAAATTAGAAAATGGTTGAACGCTTTCATAAGTGCCTGACAGCAATGTACCAGCAGTCCCATTTGTGGCCCACGTGCCGCTGGTTGCAGTAGGTGACCAGAAATAATCATATCCAATTCCGGGATTAAGATCTGTATCCACATCAATCGGCTCGCCGAGCAAAGTTCCGCCGCCGCCCTGATTGTGGACGAGCAGTGAATTTCCATTTGGGCATATAAATTTGATAGTGATGTCACCCATGAATGAGTGCTCAAAATTCATGAAAAAGTTCATGACGTCTGTTGCATTCTGAATTGTTGCTCCCGGCGCAAAGCCCCCGAAAACGAG
>JAYTMF010000204.1:0-5615 GCA_043728755.1 Flavobacteriales bacterium | reverse complement strand
GCAACGATGAAGAGTCCTACAAGCATTCCGACAAAACTGTTGCCGTTCACTGCAAGAATCATCGCTGCTGCACCTAATGCAGAAAACAAAAGTCCATAGACAATACTTTTCTTATATCCCCATCGACCAACAAGATCGCGTCTAGTAAGATCACTGTAAACAAATAATATGAGCGCGCCCAGATAGTAAGCCAGATAAAATGCAAAATCGATCAATTGACTTTGAAATTGATCCAAATGAAAATAATGTTTGCAGAATGGAATGAATACGCTGTTCCCTGCTGCAATAAACCCCCAAAAAAAGAACACCACAACGAGTGTTCCGAGTGCACCTTTGGCTGTAGCTGTTACCTGATTCATCATAGAAATGCTGATTTAAACCCAAGGGTTTTTCCGAAGGGCACGATGCGCAATTTATACATTGACATGAATAAACATTACCAATTGAAAAACCAACTTATCCTCTCAGGGTGTTGATGAATCGAAGAATTTCCGAAAAAAAAGAAGGTGGTAATCGATGCTCGATCTCCAATAGGCGCTATTGTGCTCGCCCGGAAGTTCAGCATATTCGTGCGGAATTTTCATCTGGTTCAGTTTGTTATGAAGCGCGCGATTGACGTCAAGAAAAAAATCAGACGATCCACAATCGATGATAATAGCGAGTTGATCCAATTTGAGTTGATCCGAGACATTCATGACGGTGTGCTGCTCCCAATTCTGCTTACAACACGTGGTATCGCCAAGGATCTTTTCCTTTAAGTCCCATGATGTAGTGAATTGTCGAATATCAACACCACCGCTGGTTGAGCCTGCCGCCCCGAAAATATCCGGATGGCGGATGGCGAGATACAATGCTCCATGTCCGCCCATGCTCAATCCGGTAATCGAACGAGACTTCACTTCCGCTTTCGTCTTATAGCCTGCGTCTATCCATGGAATAACCTCTTCGGTGATATAGGTTTCGTAACGAAAACTCGTATCCATAGGACTATTGAGATACCAACTTCTGAAACCGCCATCAGGACAAACAATGATCATTTGATTCTCGTCGGCACGTTGTACAAGCTGAGGTGCAACTGCTAACCACGAAGCATAATTACCTCCGTAACCGTGAAGCAAATACACCACAGGAAAACGAGAAGAATCAAGATCGTAATCATCAGGGACAATGACCACGCATCTTGTGGACTTGTGCATACAATCACTATAAATAGAAACTGTATCGACAACGGCCGCCAACAGACTCTGTGCACACAAGCACACTATCATAAACAAATACTTCCTCATACCTTTATTCAGCATTCAAATATGAGAAATTCTTTCATGCAATCAAGACCTATAATAATGAGATTCACGGATGATTGTGCGATCATTGCATTCAATTCATCACTTTATTTGCGCAGAATAGCAAATCCTCCAACCTTGAAAGATCTCGCCCCCGTAGATATATCCGTTGATTGTGTGCTTTTTGGCTTTGACGAGAAAAAGCTAAAAGTTCTTTTAATCGAACAGCGACAACCAGGAAAAGATAAAAAAGTATCCCGCTTGCAAACAGCAGTGCCAGGAGATCTGCTAAAGGAAAATGAAAGTCTCGATGAGGCCGCCAAGCGTGTATTGAGAGAGCTGACAAGTCTCAAAGGTATTTACCTCAAACAATTTTATGCGTTCGGAGATCCGATGCGTGTCAAAAATGTGAAGGATCAGGAATGGCTACACACCTTTCGCGCGCATCCTGAAAGGCGCGTTGTAACCGTTGGATATTATTCGCTGGTAAAAATGGAAGACTATCAGCCAAAGGCATCAAGCTTCGCGGGAAAAGCAAAATGGGTAGATGTGTATTCCATTCCCGAGTTGGCATTTGATCATAATCTTATCGTGGATCAAGCACTGGAAGTATTCCGCCATGAACTCATTGCCGACAACATCGGTTTTGAGTTGTTACCTGAGAAATTCACTCTTTCGCAAGTACAACATCTGCACGAGATCATACTTGATAAAAAACTCGACAAAAGAAACTTCAGAAAAAACATGCTCAAGATGGAACATCTGAAAGCCCTTGACGAAAAGCAGAAAGGTGTGCTACACAAGCCCGCTCAATTGTATCAATATCGCTCAAAGAAGAAGTAGTGCTAACAATTCGAGAGGTGAGCTTTCATTTGAATTACTAACTTTGAGAACATTTCATACCAAATGCGTATTGTTCTCCGCATCTTCCAAGTTCTGTTAATCCTCCGCTTACTCGCTATAAGTGTCACGTCGAATGCGCAGAATATTCCCGACTACGGCCCGGCATTTCCACAGGATGAAGTAACAATTGTAAAAATCATTATTGATCCGGACAGTCTTCAAATGATGATAGATACGTTCGATAATGTGCATGACTATCCTGCAACATTTATCTTTCTGAGCAGTACTCTCAATGACACGCTAAATAATGTAGGTTTTCGACTGAAGGGTAATACAAGTCTGCTGGCCAATAAAAAATCATTCAAAGTTGCCTTCGATGCTTTTGACAACAATTCCGAATGGCAGAATCAGAATAAAATGAATTTGATCGCACAACAAAACGATCCATCCATGTTGAGGAATAAATTGTGTCATGATATGTTTCGTCATTTTGAAATTCCAACTGAGCGCACTTCTTATACAAGACTTTTTATCAATGAAGAATATCGTGGGCTGTATTTGAATACAGAACAGATCGACAAAAAATTCACAACGCTTCATTTCGATGAGCAAGGTGACGGCAACTTGTATAAGTGCACTTACCCGGCTGATCTCAACTACATCAGTTCGAACCCTGAGGCATATCAATTCTTTACTGACTGGGGCACGCAACCTTATGAACTTAAAACCAATCAATGGCAGAATGATTACTCAGATCTGGCGCATTTCATCGATGTGCTTGTCAACACCAGTCTTGGTCAGTTGCCTTGTGAATTGCCTCGTGTGTTCAATGTGGAAGCGTATTTGAAAACTGCTGCCATCGATATTCTGATGGGTAACTGGGACGGATACATCTACAACAAAAACAACTACTATTTATATCATGATCAAAACACGGATCAAATCAATTACATGCCATATGATCTCGATAATACTATAGGTATTGACTGGGTGGGTGTGGATTGGGGAACTCGAAATATTTACAGTTGGGCGAGCGCGAGCGAATCCCGTCCATTGTTTAAACGTCTCATGCAAATCCCTCTTTATCGAGATCGTTTCAGTTATCACATCGAGCAGATCTGTACTGAATATTTCAATGAAGCAAACCTGAACCCAATCGCGTTGAACTGGCAAAATCTAATTGCAGATGCAGCCATTGAAGACACGTTTCGTCCTCTCGATTTTGACTTCAGTGTGGAAGATTTTTTGAATGCCATTGAGGAAACTTGGGGTGGACAAGTTGGATATGGAATCGCGCCGTATGTAAACGCTAGAAAAAATTCAGCCTTGTCTCAACTTGAAAATTACGCGCCTCAAACTGCCTATTCGTATTGGCTCATGCATAGAAGACTCCCTCAACAAATTTTAATTGAAGGAAATATTTCCGGATCGGAAGCTGACCAAGGTCAGTTGAAATATTCGTTCAACGGCGAGGATTATATCACGATCCCTTTTACTGATAACGACGGCACATTGCAAGTGGCTAACGATGGAATTTATTCTTATCTACATCCAGAATGGACTGTCGACGGCGATAAATTTTACTTTCAGATTACTCTTGCAAACGGAACACTTTCGCCCTGCTCACCTTCCTTTTTCTGGCTTACGCATTCTGACCCAGGACTATTTATCAATGAAGCAATGCCTTCAAATACAAACACCATTGCAGATGAAGCAGGTGAATACGACGATTGGGTAGAGCTCTACAACGCCACAAATGCCAATATCAGTTTACAGAATAAATTTATCTCCGATGACTCCACCAATTGGAATAAATTTCCATTGCCTAATTTAGTTCTTCCACCTCACGAATTTTTACTGATTTGGCTTGATAATGACACTGAACAAGGAGCGCTGCACGCGAATTTCAAGCTATCTCCTGATGAAACCATCGTATTGACAAGCATTGAAGATGGTGAACCGAGAACAACCGATGTCATGCGAAATCTTCCAACTACTTCCGATCAATCACTGGCGTTAACCGTCGATGGCGGCAGCATTTCACACTATACAATTCAGCCAACACCCGGAGCATCAAACCACATTTTATCCGTTGAAAAAAATAAACAAGTGATTGTTTATGCTTATCCCAATCCCAATAATGAAATCGTTTATTTTAGTCGTAAAGTTGAATCTGCAATGCTAATTGATGCAATCGGTCGTGTTGTGTTGTGCGGAAATAATATCACTCAGATGAACACATCACAGATCAAAAATGGCATTTATTTATTGCAACTAGATCAAAACATAGTAAGACAAATTATTCAGCATTAATGCTCTTATGGCAAGCGCAAATTATTCACACTGCATTCCTTTTTTACCAGTTCGAAACCTCGATGAAACCATTTCGTTCTATAAAGACAAACTTGGATTCTGCAACGAATGGTATTGGGGAAATCCTCCTACCGATGCCGGAATCAGCAGGGATGCGCTCAATTTGCTTTTCGTGCAGAATGAGGAATTCGCAAATATTATTAATACTCCTGATCATCGTCTTGAAATTTGCTTTTTTGTTTCCAATGTTGACGGCATATACAAACAAATCATCACTCAGGACATTAGGATTGTAAAAGAATTGCGCAATGAACCCTGGCACGTTAGAGAGTTTTCCATCATTGATTGCAATGGTTATATCCTTCGAGTTGGTGAATCTCTGGCCAACGAACCTTTAGAAACGCATAGCCGTTAAGTCAACCCAAAACGGAGTTTCATGATCGAATGTTCCACCTTCAAACAATGGGCAATGGCCTTCGAAGGCGTTGAATCATTGCCTCATTTCGAAATTGAATCTTTCAGGTTCAAGAATAAAATTTTTGCGACGCTCGATGAAAATAAAAACAGAGCGATGCTAAGGCTATCCAATGAAGATCAATCACTGTTTTCACTGCATGATAAAACAGCCATTTATCCTGTACCCAACAAATGGGGTAAGCATGGCGCCACCTACGTTGAACTGACCATTGCAAAGCCTGAAATGGTTCGCGATGCGTTGCGCACTGCGTATAATACCAATGTGATTTATAAAACAGGCCAATGTTTTAGAAATCATACAGTGGTAAATGCCGATGGATACAAGTGTTTAGTTCAATCTGGCGAAGCAAAGATTGGACTATTACACTTGTCCAATCGGTATAATCACCTAACAAAAGCAATCAAGAAATAATATCTGATTATGCCTTGCTTCAATTCCTGTGTGCGTTGTTCCCTTTTATGCCCTTTTTTTGCGTCCGTTAATTACCGTCAATCAAAAAGCATTTCTTAATCCAACAAATGCTGACACAGACGATTAATATTCAAATGAATCTCGCATCACATATCAACGAACCGCTTTTTAAGATCATTGGTCAGGAAGCCGAAAAACTGGGTGTGGAGGTGTATGTCATCGGCGGGTTTGTTCGGGATATCCTACTGAAGAGAAATACTCAGGACATTGATTTCGTAACGAACGGA
>JAYTMF010000203.1:0-2502 GCA_043728755.1 Flavobacteriales bacterium | reverse complement strand
GACTATTACACTTGTCCAATCGGTATAAGATGCTGTATTGTGCTATGGCACGTCCCATAAATTCAATAAATTGACATTTCTGTAAGCAATCCGAAGGCTCAAAAAGACCTATTTTTCCGACCCATTATCTGTTCCATGAATATTGTTATACTATCCAGAGATACGAAACTCTATAGCACCAAGAGGCTCGTTGAAGCCGCTGAACAACACGGTCACAACGTGCGCGTAGTGGACCATCTCAAGTGCAATCTGGTGATCGAAAAGAAAAAGCCGAAAGTGATCTACCGGGGCGAAGAACTCACCGATGTGCATGCAATCATTCCTCGTATTGGTGCTTCTGTTACTTTTTATGGTACAGCTGTAGTACGTCAATTCGAGATGATGCACGTTTTCAGTGCAGTAGAATCACAGGCACTGGTTCGCTCACGAGACAAACTGCGCAGTATGCAAATACTATCACGCGCAGGTCTTGGGCTACCGAAAACGGTGTTCACAAACTATTCACGAGACGTCAGTAAAATTCTCGAAGAAGTGGGTGGTGCTCCGGTAGTCATAAAGCTACTCGAAGGAACGCAAGGTTTGGGTGTTGTACTTGCGGAGGATGAGAAGGCTGCCGTTAGTGTAATTGAAGCGTTCAACAATTTGAAGGCGCGTGTCATTGTACAGGAATTCATTCATGAAGCGAAAGGTGCGGATGTACGTGCTTTTGTAATCGACGGCCAGATTGTAGGCGCAATGAAGCGCCAAGCAAAACCAGGTGAATTCAGATCCAATTTGCATCGCGGAGGTACAGCTGAGGTTATTACTCTTTCACGTCAGGAAGAAATTGCAGCTTTGAAAGCAGCAAAAGCATTAGGGCTTGGAATAGCCGGTGTGGACATGTTGCAGAGCGAACGAGGACCATTGATCATTGAAGTAAATTCATCCCCCGGACTTGAAGGAATTGAAAGAGCAACTCAAAAAGATATCGCAGGTGAATTCATCAAGTATCTCGAGAAGCACGTTTAAATTCTAATACCGATTGGACAAGTGTAATAGTCCAATCTTTGCTTCGCCAGATTGAACGAAACACGTGTATCCATCGGCATTTACCACTGTATGATTTCTCAAACATTGGCCTGTTTTATAAATCACATTGGTATAACAATTCTAAACAAACTCTCTCATTCACAGAAAACTGATTCATTGCGTCATTTCAAGTCTTACAATAAAGAAAATCACGAGGTGAAAATCGCTCTGTCTGCAACGTATGTATCAACCGGATTCACGCACAATACTGGAATCTGAGCTTCATTGGTAATCACTTGCTGCTCGTAATTGCTACTGAAGAAACTCATGATACTGTTGTCATAAAAATTCATGATACAAATCAGATCAGCATCAATAGAAGCACTGTACTTCAGAAGGTCTTTTACAAAACCATCCGACTTGTTGTCGGTGATCTCCACTTCATAAGGAATGCCCTTATCTGATAAATATTCTTCGGAGAAAATAATGTTCCGTTCCAACTGATTTTTGAGAAATTCGTCTGTTTCACCCGGCGAGATCAGAAATACCTTCGATCCGAAGTATCTCGCCATGTCAGCTACTAGACTCAGCTTTTGCTTGGTCTCTTTATGAAGATCAAGTGGCACAACCAACTTGTGGAAGCCGTGTTTTCGTGTTTGTCTTTCCTGCACTACTATGAATGGTACAGAACTCTCCGTGACAATTTTAAGTGCTCTGCTGCCGGTAAGGAATTGCATACCGCGCATTCCATGCGTACCCATGATGATAAGACTTGCATCGAGCTCCACTGCCGCTTTGTCAATGTCTTCGAATATTGTTCCGATGCGGGCAATGGTGTGAATTTCCGAGTTGTATTCACGCATCACCAGATCGCGAATCGCTTCCAGTTTGATGCGCGCTTCAGCAATGTGCTTTTTATTCTCTACGATATGTATGACGTAGATATCCGCCTCAATGGTTTTGGCAACGAGTAAGGCGTGCTCAATTGCAGTGCTGCTCACTTTCGTGAAGTCTGTAGGGACGAGAATTTTTTTATCGAAGCTCATAAAGGTCTTTGAATTATCGACGCAAATTTAAACCGAAGAGCTCACAGACAATAGGCAGGGTGTCGAAAGATGTTCCAGTGCCACCGCCGCCGCCTCAAGTAATATTATGCTAATAAAAACACGTATTGATATATTAAACAATTGAAATACTCACTCATTTTTATCCCGGGTTTGGAAAAAGGAAATCGAAATTCAGTCGGTAGAATTATGCCGGAAGTTGAAACCTTCAAGCCAGTTTCATAACGCAGTGGATCTATTCTTCTAAATTTTCTTTCCAGTACAGTCACAGAGAATCAGGCCTTGTGGAAAATATTTTCAACCTTTTTATGGAATTTGGAAGTTCATGTCGTCTTTACATAGACAAAAGCAACAGCATCCGTTTAACTTAAAACCACCTTACCGACAAAAACCAACCAACCCTTTTTTTGCACTCCTCTGTATGAAAAAA
>JAYTMF010000202.1:0-1126 GCA_043728755.1 Flavobacteriales bacterium | reverse complement strand
AAAGCTCAAATCGGCGGCCACGGGTACGCCGTCGGTCGTTGTCGTTTTGATGTTGACCGTCACGCGTTCGCGCTTCTCAAAGACCGCTTTTTCGGTCGTCAAATTGATGTTTAATTGGCGTTTTTTATGGGCGATAAACGTCAAGCGCTCGGCAATCGGCTTGCCCGACGCTTCAAACAAAGTAACGGTAGCAATGCCTTCTTCGGAGAAAGCGGCGCGCGGAATCGTCATTTTCAACGTCCGCAAAGTCTGCTTGTTTTTAACGGTAATGGCGTTGCTAAAACACAATTTACCCCGCTGATGCGCCACGACCCGAAAGGCATTTGGCATGGTCAAACTGTCGTAATTGAAATAAAACACAATGCGTAAATCATTGGTATTGTTAACGTTGTCGATAATCATCGCGGCGTTGTTAATTTGCGCATTTGGCAACGGAAAAACACGGTCTGAACCATCGGCATTTTTAACAAAAGCCGTGTATTTTTCGCCTTTCTTGACCACCAATGTGAAGCGCCCCATACCGTTAAAGGTGTCTTCAAAAAGCGCAAGCTCTTCCCCTTGTTCGTTTTTAATAACACCTTTAACCGATGCGCCGCGCCCCGTTTCATCGGTTGCTTTGAAGGCAATTCTGTTGGCAAAACCTTCTAACATATTGCCGCTTTCGGGAAAAAATTGAAGGCTTATTTTGTTGGAAACGGGCGGATTAACGGCGCTGTTTAATTGCTTAATTGAATCATTATTTACCTCGGGAACGTCCAATTTAACGGCGGGCAAAATGACCTTTTTCTTTGGTTCTTTTCTACTAATTTCAAGCGCCGATGCATCCTTTGGTTCAAAGATTTGGATGCTTTTATTGAAATGAAAATCCGCCGACACGTTGCCCATCCAACGGGTGTAGGCGTGAACAAAAACGCCGCCGCGGACCCCCTCAGTATTGAGGCTGCCAGAAGCATTTCCGCGTTCAATTTTGAGTTTTTGCTGCGCAATCACGCGGTTTGTCGCCAATTCGGTCACATCGACGTACAAAACGGTCGTAAACGTGTCGGGTTTGTGGCTTGTTGCATCGGCGAGAAACGCTTTGAAATACATCGTTTCGCCCGCCGTGTAGTAGGGTTTGTCGAAGCTC
>JAYTMF010000201.1:0-3092 GCA_043728755.1 Flavobacteriales bacterium | reverse complement strand
CGGCATTACCCGCTCAGGTTCAAAGGGTATAATCTCAGTCCCATAAATAATGGAACACCCCTGTGAGAAATGCAGGGCAAGATTACATCAAGACTTGCGGAAGAAAAAATTAATTTCGATAAACAGAGCGTTCCTCCTCATCGTTGTACATGCTAACGTAGCTGTTATAGCGGCTTTCAGCTATTGCATGATTCTCCAAAGCTTTTCTTACCGCACAATCGGGTTCGTTAAGATGAAGGCAGTTGTGGTATTTGCATTCAGGAAGAAGCTTAAAAAACTCTGGCATGTGATGATGCAATTCATCTTTGGGAATGTCAACCAGTCCAAATCCTTTGATGCCTGGTGTATCTACGATATAACCTCCAAGTGGAAGCGCATGCATTTCTGCGAACGTGGTGGTGTGTTGACCTTTATTGCTTGACTCGCTGACATCTCCGATGCGCAAGTTTTTTCCCGGAATGAAATGATTGATGATGGAAGATTTACCGGTCGCGCTATGTCCGCTGATGAGGGTCACTTTTCCGGTCAATAATTCGCGAAGCACTTCCAGTCCCTCACCTGTGACAAGCGAGCTTGGAATACAGCGAAAACCAATGTTGCGATAAACTTCTATGAGAGATTCTAGCTTGGCTTTCTCCTTTTCATTGTACTGATCAGTTTTATGGAAAAGCAAAATGGCGGGTATATCATAGGCGTCTGCTGTGACAAGGAATCGATCAATAAATCCAGGTGTTGTTTGAGGTCTCGTGATAGTGATGGCAAGCAATGCCTGATCCAGATTCGCAGCAATAATTTGCGCTTCCTTCGAGAGGTTCACAGACTTCCGGATGATATAGTTTTTGCGAGGGTGAATAAGAAGTATGCTACCTTCTTTTTCATTTTCCGGGGTAAAATCTACGTGGTCTCCTGCAGCCACAGGATTGGTCGTTGAGCGATCTTCGAGCCGAACTTTACCGCGTATTTGGCATTGATAAATGATGCCCTCCGCATTGCGGACCTCATACCATTTCCCCGTTGATTTTAAAACCAGGCCTTCTTGCGTCATGCGATTATAGGAGGAGAATTAGCACTTTGGATTTTGATCAATGGATAAATTTAGCGGGCAAAATGAATCAAAGCGAGCTCGCAATATGGATCAAATTACTGCGAATTTTGAGCAATTTGTCCGCGATCATTTCGCCTTTGTCGCTTTCAATAGTTGCATTCATTGCGTTTTTAGCACCCTCAAGCGTGAATCCTTTTTCCTTCACCAAATGGTGAATTTTATTGAAAAGTTCAATGTCTTTCTTAGTATAGACTCTATTTCCGCGTGCATTTTTTTTGGGATGCAATTGCGGAAATTCTTTTTCCCAAAAACGAATCAATGAAGTATTGACATCAAACAACTCAGCCACTTCTCCGATGGAGTAGTATAGTTTTTCTATGGTGAATGATTTGGTGTGCATATCTGAATGAGTAATTAGTCGAATGATTGGTTGGCGTTCGCAGCGCGCTGAAGCATGTCTTCATATTGCTCCGGTGTAATATCGCTATAGAAATAAAAAGCGGGGTCAACTTTCTGACCATTCTTGATCACCTCATAATGTAAGTGCGGCCCGGTGGATGTTCCCGTGTTGCCTACGTATCCAATCACTTGTCCGCGTTTCACTTTTTCACCTGCTCTCACAGCAACGCGGCTCATATGTGCATATAAAGTTTCAAACCCGAATCCATGTTGTATCACAACATGGTGTCCGTATCCGGAAAGTTTGGAGTCGACAACTTCTACTACACCATCACCTGTTGCATAAATCTCTGTGCCGGGATCTGCTGTAAAATCAAGACCTGTATGCATTTTCGCGATCTTGTAGATTGGGTGGATTCGCATTCCGAATCCGGATGCCAGTCTTCGCAGATCTTTATTTGAAACCGGTTGTATAGCCGGAATGCTTTGCAACATTTGATCTTGAGCCTTGGCCAGATCGAACACTTCTTCAAAGGATTTGCTTTGGGCAACCAACATTCTTTGAAGTCTATTGATTCTTTTTTGCGTTTCAATGATTCCGGCACTGCTTTCATAGCCCTTCAGATTTTTATATCTGTCGCTACCACCAATACCACCTTTTCTTAAATAGTCAGGATAGGGTTCTGCACCGAAGATGCTTCTGTATACGTTGTCATCCTTGTCGCGAAGATCGCTTGCGAAATATTCCAGAGTATCAATTTGATTATTGAGGTCATCGATCTGATTCTTGAGAAACCTCACTTCCCTGCTCAACCTTGCAGTTTCGGGATCTTTAAAGAAGGAGGCGTAGAGCACAACACCGATGGCTCCAATGACAAGCCCAGCAAACAAATACTTCAGCGCGCTCACCGAGTAATCGCGAATGCCATAGCTGATCTTTTCAAAATTCAGCGTTGAAGGATTGAACTTATATTTGAGTCTGGCCATTTTTGGTTGGCAGCGAATGTAGAAAGTTAATTTCGTTTTACACGACCGTTCCAGTATAATCTGATCTTCAGGCGTAAACCAACCGTCAACAGTATGAAATGCACATTCGAGCGTGTAAATTCGCGCTCGAAATGGCACATCCAACATCGCGACAAATTCGTCAGCAATTCCTCGATTTCTTTAAATCGAAAGGACATGAAATCGTTCCTTCAGCACCTATGGTGGTAAAGGGCGATCCAACGCTTATGTTCATCAACAGTGGAATGGCGCCGTTCAAAAACTGGTTTCTAGGCAATGAAGCGATTAAGTACAAGCGGGTTGCTGATACTCAGAAATGTCTTCGCGTGAGCGGTAAACACAACGACCTAGAAGAAGTTGGAGTGGATACCTATCACCATACCATGTTCGAAATGCTCGGCAATTGGTCGTTTGGTGATTATTTCAAGAAAGAGGCAATCGAGTGGGCTTGGGAATTGCTGACAGATGTGTACGGTATTTCAAAGGATAGACTTTATGTGACTGTATTTGAAGGTGATGAAAAGGAGCAACTGGAATTTGATCAGGAGGCCTATGATATCTGGAAGGAAAGAATTGCTGAGGAAAAAATTCTTCGTGGAAATAAAAAGGACAATTTCTGGGAAATGGGGGATACAGGTCCATG
>JAYTMF010000200.1:0-1088 GCA_043728755.1 Flavobacteriales bacterium | reverse complement strand
TGTAGTTGGTTGTTCGTTGCAGTCATCTCTAACATTGTGTGGTATCTTTACACAATAGAAACAACGCGCTCATGCCATCTCGCTTACTCATATTCTTGTTAGTCTTTTTCACATCCATTTCATCATTGGGAATTCGCGTCATATTCGACTATCGTGTTTTTCAATTGCCGGGCGAAGGTCCATATGTAGAATTTGTCACCTCTTTCGATGCACGCACAATGTCTTTGAATCCCGCTGATTCCGGTCTGTTTCAGTCTCATGCCGAGTTGACGATCATCGTGATGAAAGCGGCGAAGATTATTGACTTTCGAAAAGTGGCGGTGGATGGTCCGATGGTCGAAAAGGGATTTCCTTCAGATTTTATGTCCCTCGAAAGATTTATGCTTGCCCCTGGAATTTATGATCTGGAAGTGGAGGTGAGAGATCTTGGAACTATTGATTCTGATCCAGTGCTGCACACGCAAAAAATCGAAATTAATCTCCCTTCAAGCGGGCCTTTCATTTCAGATATTCAATTCGTGAGTGCATATCGCCCAAGCAACGAAACGAGTCATTTCACCAAATCAGGATATGACATACTTCCCTATGCTTCCAACTATTTTCCTTCGAGCCTCAATGGTTTGATCTTTTATGCTGAACTATATGGAACGGATGCTCTTTTTGGAGAAGGTGTTGCATTTGTAAGCAACGTTTGTATCATAGATGCTCAGGATAATTCAATTGAGAATTGTAAAAAAATCAAGCGAGAGAAAGGAGCTAAGGTGGTTCCAATGCTGCAGACAATCGACATTTCCGATTTGGCTACGGGTGAGTATAAAGTGCGGGTTGAGATCAGAGACAGAGATAATCAAGTGGTGGCGGTCATGGAAAGAGATTTCAGCAGAAATAAGATTGTTGAAATAGATCCTGTTGCTCTTCCGGTGACGGATCAAATGCTTGCCATGTCGTTCGTAAGTCAGTTTACTGATCGTGATGAACTGTACAAGCATATTCTATATCACATACCAATAGCCAGTGATTTGGATCGAAATACCATTGATCACCAACTCACAGAATCTGATCTCACGCAATTGCAAAGTTTTTTGTTT
>JAYTMF010000199.1:0-1244 GCA_043728755.1 Flavobacteriales bacterium | reverse complement strand
GAAAGAAGCACCCCCTCAGTATGTCCCTGCTTTTGACCGAAAAAAGCCGTTTCATGCGCCAATTTTGGAAAAAATTCAACTAAACGGACGTGGTTCGACGAAAGAAACGTGGCACGTTGAATTGAGTTTGGAAGGTTCGGGTTTGCAATATGAGGCGGGCGATGCCTTGGCGGTTATTCCTCAAAATTCTGAGCGTTTGGTGTCTGAGGTCTTGAAAGCGACAAAATTGGACCCCTCAGTATTGGTGAATTTTGACGGTCAAAATAGCAATTTAGGAGATGTTTTGATGGAAAAAGCGGAGTTGTCGGTCTTAAATCGGGATGTTTTGAACCGTTATTTTGAATTAACAAAAAATGATAATTTGAAACAAATCCTTGCCGACCCAAAAGCGATTCAGAACTATGTTTATGGTCGTGATATTGTGGATTTGGTCACAGAATTTCCAATGGATTTTTCCCCCTCTGGGGGGCAGGGGGCACAGTATATGGCGGATATTTTACGCAAAATGCCGTCTCGCGCCTACTCAATCGCGTCGAGCCTCGAAGCACACCCCGACGAAGTGCATTTGACGGTCGGTGCGGTGCGTTACACGGCAAATGGACGCAAAAAAGAAGGCGTTGCGTCAACTTTTTTGGCGGATAGAACGGACGAAACGGTGAAGGTTTTTATCGAACAAAATGAATTTTTCAAACTCCCTAAAGACCACAAAACCGACATTATTATGGTCGGACCGGGAACAGGTATCGCGCCTTTTCGCGCTTTTGTGGAAGAACGGGCGGAGACAAATGCGTCGGGTAAAAATTGGTTGATTTTCGGAAATCCGCATTTTGAAACCGATTTTTTGTACCAAACAGAATGGCAGCAATATTTGAAAAAAGGCGTTTTGAGCCGCCTCGATGTCGCTTTTTCACGCGATCAAGCGGAAAAAATCTATGTGCAACACCGCATTTTGCAAAAATCGAAACAGATTTTTGAGTGGTTGGAAAGTGGCGCAAGTTTCTATGTTTGTGGCGATAAAACGCGCATGGCTTCCGATGTTGAACGGGCTTTGGTCGCAGTTGCGGAAAAAGAAGGCGGTTTATCGGCGGAAAAAGCGGTGGAATATGTCAAAGGTTTGAAAAAATCGCGGCGTTATTTGGAAGATGTTTATTGATGCTGTTTCATTTGTGTACAGTTTTTCCATAGATTTTATAGATTTTTCAAGAGATTAGGCTTCTTCATTCTCACGAATATCTTGGTCAATC
>JAYTMF010000198.1:0-2967 GCA_043728755.1 Flavobacteriales bacterium | reverse complement strand
ACCGATTGGACAAGTGCAATCGTCCAATATTTGCTTCGCCAGATTGAACGAAACACTTGTAGCTATCGGCATAGACCACTTTATGATTTCTCTAACATTGGCCTGTTTTATAAATCACATGGGTATTATGTGTGAAGTTCACCGCTTCGCACTATGCGAATGTTTGAATAATAAAAAGAAGCGATGCGATCACGTATAGATTTTTCATGCGGATTGAATTTGTGACTCACATTTCTTCCAATGTATTGACCACGACGAAAAGAACTCCCGATCTGAAGAATAGCATTACCGAAAGAGTTATTTTACAAGACAGTACTTATAGGACTTACCATCTTCATAGCCCAATAAATGCGGACCGCCGGTGTCCTTTAAGCCGTAGTAGGTGTTCAGAAGGGCATCCTTTTCCTTGTTCGAGAACAGGGTTTCACGCTTCTGACTTCCGTCCATTGCTACCGTTGCTCTCGTAGTAACACCACTCTTGCTTCCACTCCACAGTGTAGGTTCTTCATCTTCCAATGCAGACAATTTCTGTTGATTCTCTGAATGGTCATTGAAGTAAAATGAAAGTCCTGTTGCGGTCTTAAAACATTGATAAGAACAAACTTTCGTATCGGAAACGGTGAATTGCCGTTTGGGAATTTTCGCGTTCCAGGTGTGCCTTCCATTGCGATCAAGTGAGGTTACTATGATATCATCAAAATTGAATCGATATTCAATCAACTGCCTTCCGGTTGCGGGATCAAGCGCGATATTTTCGGTGGCATAATATTGTTCGCCAATCAACAAAATATTTCCGTCATCATGGATGATCAAATGGTCGAGATAAAAATCCGGCAGCGCAGCTTCGCTATCCGACTTTGTTTTTTTCAATAACTTAAGGAGAAATTCTTTTGGGAAAGGCATGAACGATGCTGATTTCACAGCTGCGCCAAATGAATCAATGGCAAATAAAAATGTGCCCGCTGCAGAAAATCTGAAGTCGTTGGAATAGTATCCGGCAATGATCACTTCCTGCTCTTTATTGAGATCAAATTTGACTGACATGACTTGCTTATCCTTTAAGCTCACATCATACTCCTTCAATTTGTTTTCCGATGCACTGAAGAAAAAAACCACGTAACGTCCGCCCTGTGCCTTCTGCCAAAGGCTTCCGCTCTTAGAAGGATTTCTCCCACTCATCATATAAACATTGGCTTTATTGTCGAGTAAAAAGCTGTGTACTTGCACCATATCGGCGCTATATGGCAATTTGATTTCCTTTTCCCAGAGCATATCCAACTCAATATCATAACATTTGAATGAAAGGGCCTCGGTCATTTTTCTTTCGCCTGGCGGATCAAAATACAAGAGCATCTTTGAACTGTCAGGTGATATTATAAGTTCGAAGGCCGGAGCGGACGATCGGCCTTCGATCAGAGTATAATGCACCAATGCCGGGTCGGTTAATTTTTTCCCGTTCAAGTCAAAGAAGCTACAAAATATTTGATATTGCTCCGATACCTGATTGAATCGACTGGTGAAAAGCATGAACTTGTCGCCAAAGAATTGCAACTTCTCATATTGCTGATCGTGTGGTGTGGAGGCAATGGAAATATTGGTCGTCCAGGTTTGCTTCAACCCATCAAATCCAAATTTACTCAATCGAACGAATTGCTCCTTTTTGTTTTCATCTGCCACATAAAATCCCTCTGCATCCGACGCTATCACGGCCATGTTCTTCATCTCTCTGTTGAACTTGATGAGATCGGAACATTCGATATCCTGCGCAAAGATCATCGACTTGCTGAATAGCAAAAGAATACTCGCAAGGAATAGACTTGCTGTGAAAAAGAATTTAGACCTGAAAATCCTTCTCAAATTAATTAACGATTTATGGACCTGTAACGATGCGAAAAATATCCATTCCGTTACCATAGAGCATTAGGCCAAGCAATAAAATCATACCAACCACTTGTGATCTTTCAAGCACCTTCTGATTCACTGCCTTTCCGGTGACGATCTCCCAGATAAGGAACATGACATGACCACCATCCAATGCAGGTATGGGAAGAATATTCATAAAAGCAAGTACCAACGAAATAAAAGCTGTTCTTTCCCAGAATGCCCACCAGTCCCATTCATTGGGAAATAATTTCGCAAATGTGACAAAACCGCCTACTTGAGAAGCACCTGCTTTCGAGAACAAAAATCTCAACTGACTAGAATAATCTGTCACCGTTTCCCACGCTTCTTTAAAACCACCCGGAATACTCTGGAGCAAAGAATACTGAACAGTGTCGGCTTTCAGGTAGTGTGTGATAGGCATAGCGCCCACGCCTATCGTTCCTTCTTTTGATACTTCTACCGGCAATGCAATGCTCTGCCCGTCTCGTACTACGTGCAGCCTCACTACCTGTCCAATATTGTTGCGCAACTCTCTGGCGACCTCCTGATAGTACGGTGTGTAAAGACTATTGACACCTGTGATGCTGTCGCCCTTCATCAGACCTGCAGCTTCCGCATTTTTACCAGCAATCACTGAATCCACGACAAACGGTATGCGCAAACTAAACGCACCACTTTTGATTCCCGAATCGATCATCAATTGTCCGAAGTTCTTCGGCAATTGAATTTTCATGATCTCGCCATAACGCTCTATAGTAACTTCATTGGGATCATCCAGAATGAGACGTTTATTGATCTCACCGAATCCCTGAGGCTTCACGCCATCGAGTTCAAGGATCTTATCGCCATCGCGAAATCCATATTGATACATGAGTTGGTTGCAGTGGACACCGTATTCCGCTCTCTCGGCAGGAATGATTTCCTTGCCGAAGTTCCATAGTATCATACTATAGATCACAATGCCAACGATCACATTCACTACAACACCGCCGACCATGATGATCAATCGCTGCCATGCCGGCTTCGCACGAAACTCCCATGGTTGTGGAGGTTTTGCCATCTGCTCCTTATCCATGCTCTCGT
>JAYTMF010000197.1:0-7839 GCA_043728755.1 Flavobacteriales bacterium | reverse complement strand
TCTCGTTCAATGCAACTGCCGTGAATAGTCTGGATACAACTCATGTTGGCGGCAGGGAACAACTCATCAATGGATATAAAACGAATTCCTATTTCTTTGGAAATACAAAATTTGTTCGCGATGTAAACGTAGAAGTTCGCAAGAAAATTTCTAAGGAATGGAACATTGTATATGCACATTACTATTTTGAATTCAATACATTGGTAACACCGGTAACACAAGATTACAAAGGCCTTGTTTTTGCGCACATTGATGTGGTCGATATTCAATACAAATTCCAACCGAAGCATTCCATCAGAATGGAGATACAATCATTGATAACGAAGCAGGATAAGGGCAATTGGGCAACAGCCTTGGTGGAATATTCCTTCTCTCCTCATTGGTCTTTGGCTGTGCTTGATCAATACAATTATGGCAATAAAAATGAGGAGAAGCAAACTCACTACTTGTTTGGAAATCTTGCATACAGCAACGGCTCCAATAGAATTATGATTGGATACGGCAAACGCCGCGCAGGAATATTTTGCATTGGCGGCGTATGCAGAGCCGTGCCGGCTTCCAATGGAATTGAAATTAATATTACAAGTAGCTTCTGATGAACGACTAAAGAATATGAAAAAAATCGCAAACATCTTTTTAATTTTCATTGCGTCGATATGCTTTTTCGGTTGTGATGTAATTGAACACCCGATTATAGAATATGGAATGTATCGTTCAGATCTTTATGGACCGGCTCACGTATTTACTTCCGCGGATTCAGCAGTTCAGTGCGTTTTGCTTGAAGACTTCACAGGTCATGATTGTGGCAATTGTCCAGGCGCGCATCTTGTTGCCGCGGGTATACTTGAGTCCAATCCGGAGAATGTCGTGGTGGTGGCCATTCATGCAGGAACATTGGCTGAACCATATCTTCCTAATTATCCGGATGATTGGAGAACACCTGAAGGTATTTTTTATCTTCTTACACAGGTTGGAGTCGACGAAATGCCAAAGGGCAGGATCAATAGAGTTCCTTCTGCCGCAACAGTATTCTCCTATAGCCAATGGGTTGCAAAGACGAATGAAGCCTTGGCCGATGTTTCGCCACTCAATCTGCAGTTGCTCGCTAATTATCAACCAAGTCAACAACAGATCAATGTGCACGTCAATAGTCAATGGTTTCAAAATGTAAGCGGGAATTATCGACTTGTGATTTTGATAACAGAATCGCACATTATTGCACCTCAATTGTGGTACGGTCATACGCCTCAATTCGTGGAAGATTACGAACATGAAGAAATGCTGCGCGGATCACTCACCGGTGCTACAGGACTGACCGTTGCTGATAATCCTTCTTCAGGTTATCATAGAACGGATAGCTACACATTCGACTGGAATACCAATTGGATTCCTGAGAATTGTGAGATTGTTGCTTTTGTCACAGAAGGTGAAAATGGAAGAGTGGTCAATGTTGTCAAACAGAAATTGGTTCCATGAGGTCGGTACTTTTTACTTTAGTTTTTGCGCTGTTTGCATTGGGTGTTCATGCACAGAAAGCTTTCAAAGGTGGTTTGGTGGCTGGTCCTGTTGTCACTCAGATCAGTGGTGATGGTTTGGGTGGTTGGGATAAACTGGGCTTTAGTGCAGGCGCTTGGGTCAATATGCCGGTGACGGAAAAGGCTGGCATTGGAATAACAATGAAATATATCACCAAGGGTAGTAAAACAAAAATTGATACCATCACTTATAACACATTTGGATATTATCTAAACTATATTGATATCCCCGTTCTATTCACTTATACCACGGCGTTCAGAAAAATGAAAGTAACTGCATCAGTTGGACCTTATGTAGGCGTATTGCTTAGTCAAAAAATCAAATCCAACAAATTCGACTACGACCTTGGTCTTGCTCCTTTCAGGAACTATGATATCGGCGGTCAGGCAGGAGTTGCATTTTGGGGTGGCGGGAATTTATTCTTTGAACTCGCGCTGAGTTCATCTATGATTCCAACCAGATCAAATCCTGCCGTTACGAATAAATTCTCCTACTACGAAAAAGGCAATTACAATCAAACATTGCAATTGAATTTCGGTTGGCGGTTTGGAAAAGATGCTGAATCAGCACACTAGAAAAAGCCATCTACAATTTCTTCACTTCTTTGAACAAACTGTATTGTGTTTTTTCAACTTCCGATTTCCATGTCGACCACTCGGTGTCAAAAAACAAATTGATTTTGTCCGCAATAATTCTTGTTTCGGATTCAGCTTTCTTCAATGCATTTTCCGAATTGCTGCCCATGCTTTCCATTCCGGCAAATCCATAGGCACTGTAGATTTTAGTAACGAGAAGGTGGGAGTTGTCGCGTATGCCGGGTTTGTCTTCTATCTCCAGTATGAGATTTTGAATTGATACAATTTTTTTGGAAATGGAATCGTTCTTAGCATTGATACTCTTTTTCAAACTATCTGGAAGATTTGTCAAAACAGAAACGACAAGCTCAACTGTTTTTTTCGCCGACTTCAATTGTTCCATTCCATCGTCAGCGAGCGTTATTGTTTTTTGAAGTCGTGCAGAATAATTTTTCATTTTTTGATACGAAGTTTCTTCCCACTTAATGCGTGGGTCATAACTCACTACAACTTCCGAACTGTCCTTGAATTCTTCAAATTGATAAATGATTTGATACTTTCCGGGAGCGACTTCGACACCACCACCGGGTTCATCCGCATCATCTTTTCTTTCACTCTTCGTTGGGAATTGAACACCCTTTGTGTCAAATCGCCATGTGAGATAGTTTAAGCCGGTGTCCGGCTCATGCTTGAATGTGCGCAATGTATCGCCCATTATATTTCTGATGTGAATTGTCACTTTCTTTTCCTCTTTCTTTTTTGTTGATGTTGAATCTGATTTTTCAGCCTCCTTTGTTGCTGCGGCAACGTCAGTTTTTTTCGCCTTCGCTTTATCTTTTGTATCGTTGGAGGTCGAATCTTTTTTTGCTTCTTCGTTAATTTGAAAATAATAGCACAGTCGTGCGCCACTGGATTTATTGGCACCACTGAAATCAAGATCGCCCGGAAATCTTTCTCCGCGAGGCTGTGTGAAGGCCAGATTATAAGCATCGGGTGTTGGAAGCGCAAATAGTTTTTTATCATATGCCTTTTCGCCTTCACGCACATATTTTCTCAATGGTGTGATATCGTCCAGAATGTATGCTGCTCTGCCAAATGTGCCAATGATGAGATCACTTTCTCTCGGGTGAATTTTTAAATCTTGTGTTGCGACGGAAGGATAATTTTCTGTCCATTTATGCCAGTTGTTTCCATAGTCGAATGAGACAAGCAAGCCATTTTCAGTTCCAAGAAAAAGTAATTTCTCTTCTACAAAATCTTGTGCGATACTCAAGCAATGGCCTTTGATTTTTTTGTCGGAAGTAATATTTTTCCAGCTGGCTCCAAAGTCAGTGGTGTGAAACAAATAAGGCTTCCAGTCATTCTGGCGATAATTGTTGACGACGACAAATGCTTCCTTAGAATTTTTTGAGCCAACAACAATTTGCGGTATCCATCCTGATTTTGGAAATCCGGAAATGGACGCAGAAAGAGTACTCCATGTTTTTCCTCCGTCTTTCGTCAAATGTAATTGTCCGTCATCGCTTCCAACCCATATCACATTGCTGTCATGAGGACTTGGCGCAATGCAAAGAATAGTGCAATGATTTTCCGCGGCTGTGGCGTCGATAGTTAAGCCACCACTTTGTGCTTGCTTCAGTTTTGTACTGTCGTTTGTTGTGAGATCGGGAGAAATAATTTCCCAGTCGAGACCACAATTTTTGGAATAGTGTACATATTGAGATCCAAAGTACACGCCGCAATCATTAAATGGATCTTGTGCCAATCCCGCATTCCAGTGAAAGCGCAGATCCTTTCCATCAGGATGCACGGGCTTAACATCGTGGGATGTTCCCGTTTCACTGTCTACATAATTTATTTCTCCACCTTGTGACATCGCGTAGAGATAACGCGAATTATTTGGCAACGGTGACACATCGAATCCATCACCGAAAAGAACTTCCTGCCAATCCTGTGCGCGAATGCCACCGCCATGCCACACATATGCAGGGCCCTTCCATGAACCATTGTCTTGCAATCCGCCATACACGTGATAGGGCATATCCATATCGTAATTGATATGGTAAAACTGTCCCAATGGGAGATTGCTTACGAAAGTCCACGTGTTGCCTGCATCGCGCGAAATATTGAATCCGCCATCATTGCCTTCCATCATCAAACGCGAATCGTTTTTGCTCCACCAAAACGCATGATGATCAGGATGAATTTTTGAGTAAGGAATCTTTACGGTCCAGGTTTTTCCGCCATCGATACTTTCACTCACGATGCTGTGCAAATAGATGAGATGGTTTTCATTGGATGGATCAACATACAATTCATGATAATAAAAAGGTCGGTCGCCAACACTTTTATCATTCACCATACTCCAGTGATAACCGCCATCTGTCGATTTATACAATCCGGTTTTTTTGGATTCAATGAGTGCGTAAACAATTTTCGGATTCGATGGTGAAATAGCAATGCCGATTCTTCCAAGTTCTCCTTCTGGCAGTCCTTCTTTGTCTGTCAACTTTGTCCATGTCTTCCCTCCATCCACGGTCATATGCAATCCACTTCCTTTTCCTCCTGAAGTAAAATGATATGGCTTGCGATGATATTGGTACATCGCAGCGAAAAGCTTGGATGAATTTTGCGGATCAATTATAAGGTCGGCGCATCCAACACTGTCATTGATGAACAAAACTTTTTCCCATGTTGATCCACCATTGCTCGTTTTGAATACGCCGCGTTCGTTGTTGGGTCCCCAAGCGCTTCCATGCACTCCGGCATAAACAACATCAGAATTGGAAGGATGAACGATGATGCGATGAATGGTATATGAATTTTCAAGTCCGGATTTTTTCCATGAAAGTCCTCCATCCGGACTGCGATAAATTCCTGCTCCACTGGTGTGTGAGTTGCGCGGATTTCCTTCTCCGGTGCCAGCCCACACCACATCCGGTGCTGACGGATCAACGCAAACAGCTCCAATACCGATGACTTCTTGTTTATCGAACAGTGGTTGCCATGTGACACCGCCACTCTCACTTTTCCACAAACCTCCACTGGCTGTGCCAATGTAAATGATATTCTCATTTCCGTCAACCACATCGATCGCTGTAACTCGACCACTCATGACTGCCGGACCAATGCTTCGCATCTTCATATTCTTGAAATGTTCAAGTGGTGAATTTGTTTGTGCATGATTGAAGAGAACAGCAGCTAAAGAAATAAAAACAAGTATTGATTTTTTCATATAGAGTAGTGTGTGGCTTCAAATGTATTGAGTTCGTATCGACATCGTTTGCCGTTTATCATTCTATCTTGCGCGCTGTAAATGCATCGAGGATGAACTTGAAAACAAATCTTCAAAAATTCAACAATAGCTGGTATCGTCCAGGTAGTGCAATCAAAAGAGTTTGCTGGTATTTTGTACAGGCCATGTTTTTTCGCTCCGCCTTTCCAATGAATGGATTTAAAATCAAGTTACTGAGATTGTTCGGCGCGCGCGTTGGAACAGGTGTAGTTGTGAAGCCGTACACACGAATCAAATATCCCTGGAGAATTTCTATCGGTAATCATGTTTGGATTGGTGAGTCTGTATGGATTGACAATCTTGCCAATGTGGTTATTGGAGATCATTGTTGTTTGTCGCAAGGAGCTTTCTTGCTTTGCGGAAATCATGACTATTCAAAAACGACATTTGATCTCATCATCGGAGAAATTCACTTGGAAGAGGGTGTATGGATTGGCGCAAAAAGTGTCGTATGTCCTGGAGTGACTTGTCATTCTCACGCTGTTTTGGCCGTTGGAAGCGTAACCACCAAAGACCTGGAACCATACTCTATATACCAAGGCAATCCTGCCACGAAAGTGCGCGACAGAAACATTATGTCATGAAAGTTTCGATTATTACAATAGCCTATAACAGTGCGTCAACCATTGAAGATACGATTAAGTCTGTGGTGGCTCAAAGCCATTCCGGGATCGAATACATTATTGTGGACGGGGCATCGAAAGATAAAACATCAGCAATCGTTGAAAAGTATAAACCCTATGTAGCGCAGTTCATATCTGAAAAGGACAAAGGAATTTATGACGCCATGAACAAGGGCGTATTACTGTCGAGCGGCGATATCGTGGGTATTCTTAATAGCGATGATTTTTACGCCGATGAAAATGTGATAGCCGATGTCGTTCGGATGTTTATTGATACAGGTTGTGACGCATTGTATGCCGATCTTGTATATGTGAATCGTGAGCTTTCAGACAAAGTGGTGCGCACCTGGAAGGCGGGAGACTATCGCCATGGAAAATTCCTCAGCGGTTGGATGCCTCCACACCCTACGTTTTTTGTAAAAAGAGAATTTTATGAGCGCTTCGGTCTATACAGTCTTGAGTTAAAATCAGCATCTGATTATGAGTTGATGTTGCGCTTCATTCATAAGCACCAGTTGAAGATGGCATACCTCCCTAGAGTGATTACGAAAATGAGAGCGGGTGGACAAAGCAACGTCTCACTTAAAAACAGGCTCAGAGCGAATAGGGAAGATCGCAAAGCCTGGCAAATGAATGGTCTTCATCCTCACTTTCTCACGCTCACAAGAAAGCCGCTGTCAAAGATTTTTCAATTCCTGAAAAAGTAATTGAATCCGGCTTTTTGAAACAGTTGTTTCACGTAATCGCATCTGGCTAGTGTCATGTCAACTTAAAATTGTCGGATACAATCGTTTTAATTTTATTCTTGCATCCTGAGTTGTAAACTGCCAATTGATTACTGCCTTTTTATTATTCCGATGACTTTCCCAAGCTTTTACTTCTTCTTCCATTGTTTTCATATTATCTATTCTTCTGTTTAAACATTGTCCCATCAATACATTCAATTCTATTTCTGCCATATTTAGCCAACTGCCATGCTTAGGTGTATAAACAAACTCAAACCTATCCCATATTCTTTTTGCTTCTTTAGGTTCAAAGGCTTCATATAAAGCAGATGCCGTATGTGTAGACAGATTATCCATTACCAAAATAATTTTCTCCGCCTTTTTGTACCACACGTCTGCTATTTTTTTTATGAATGTTGCCCAATCTATTTTTGTTTTCCTTTCAGTAACTTCCACATAACGCTTTCCTTGTAATGGTTCTGATGCAATAAAAATATTGGCAACTCCGCATCTCTCATATTCAAAATCTATTTTTGCATCGCTGCCCGGT
The DNA here is from genome assembly GCA_043728755.1 of Flavobacteriales bacterium. Lineage (GTDB taxonomy): Bacteria > Bacteroidota > Bacteroidia > Flavobacteriales_D > Sanyastnellaceae > JAIBBG01. The sequence continues at coordinate 535 of JAYTMF010000197.1, read as the reverse complement.
TTCATTGGCATCGGTATTTTCGTCTCTTTAATCATTTGTTTTGGCGATTCGTCCATACAAACTATTGGAAAATCTTTATCATATGGGCGTTTGTAAACATCTAACACTTGTTCCATTTGTGCTACAAATTGGCTGTTTTGTTTGGGCGGTATTACCCAACTTACAACTTTCCACGGTTTCAATTCGTTTTTTTTAAAACCTTGCGGACTGTTTCGTAAGAAATACTTTCCGCATATTTTAATTCTACCACCTTATCTGCAAGCATCCTTAAAGACCATCGACTAAATCCCTTCGGTGCTTTGCTACAACTCAATGCTATTAAATGAGCTTCTAAATCTCCGTCAACCTTTCCTTCTTTTGCCTGTCTAATTGGCTTCCTCTCTAAACAGGCTTCAAAACCATCTTCCACGAATCGCTGTTTTACTCTGTCTATCATCCGCATACTTACTTTCAAAAATTTTGAAATCTCTTCACCAATAATCTTATCACCGTATTTCCCTTCATCACAATTTAGTAAAATGTAAGCTGTACGGTA
>JAYTMF010000196.1:0-4200 GCA_043728755.1 Flavobacteriales bacterium | reverse complement strand
TGCCAAAACTCAGCATGAAATTCTGAAGGAAGAAAGCAAGAAAGCAAAATTGTTATCGAACATGGGGAGCGGTAAAGGCCAAAAGGAAAAAAACAAGTCGGAAATTTCCAGAGTGAAAAGTGTACTGGAGAAAAACGAAAACAAAATGAAGGCCGAACAAATCGTTTTTGGACCAAGCATTGGTTGATCTCGAAAAATTGAAATCCGCAAAAATGATAATGGTCGAGAAGCATTAATACATGCCGCTATTCCAATAATGCCTTCTTTTTTGAATCTTGAATCTTTGAATTGTTTAATTGGCTTCGAGCCAGTTGTTTCCCGTATTCATGTCCACCACAAGTGGCACGCGCATGTTTATGGCGTTGCTCATTTTATCGCGAATGATGGGCTTAACAATTTCCACCTCATCCAGATGTACATCGAACACCAATTCATCATGCACCTGCATGATCATTTTTGTGCGCAGCTTGAGTCTTTTGAGTTCGTTGTGAATATTGATCATGGCTACTTTGATGATATCAGCCGCGGAACCTTGAATGGGAGCGTTGATCGCATTGCGTTCAGCAAAACTTCTCACGACGCCATTTGACGAAACGATATCGGGCAGGTATCTGCGACGGCCAAGAATTGTTTCAACATAACCTGTTTGTCGCGCTCGTTCAATGGTTTCCTGCTGGTATTTTTTTAAGCTGGAAAATTGATTGAAATAGGATTCGATGATTTCTTTTCCTTCACTTCGCGATATCCCAAGATTTTGTGCAAGGCCGAAAGCGCCTTGTCCATAGATGATTCCAAAGTTGACCGCTTTTGCTTTTGAGCGCATTTCTTTTGATACTTCTTCGATAGGAACACCAAACACTTTTGCGGCGGTTGCTTTGTGAATGTCTTCACCATTCAAAAATGCTTCGCACATATTCACGTCGTTGCTCAGAGCCGCAATGATTCGCAATTCAACTTGCGAGTAGTCGGAAGACAAAAGGGTATAATGCTCATCGCGTGGAATGAAAGCTTTTCTGATCTCCTTTCCACGAATTGTTCTGATCGGAATGTTTTGAAGATTCGGATTATTAGAAGACAATCTCCCGGTTGCTGCCACAGTTTGCATGTAATTGGTATGCACGCGACCTGTAGTGCCGTTGATCATCGTGGGCAAGGAATCCACGTAGGTGGATTTTAGTTTTCTGATTTCGCGATAGTCGAGAATTTTTGAAATGATCGGATTGTCATGTTCAAATTTCGACAGCGTTGCTTCGTCCGTGCTATATTGACCCGTCTTCGTTTTTTTGATCTGATCTGTGATTTTCATCTTGTCAAAAAGAATCACACCCAATTGTTTGGGCGAATCCACATTGAATTTTTCCCCGGCTAGATCACAAATAGCTTGCTCCAGCATAACAATATCTTTTTGCAATTCCAGGCTGTACTCATTCAAAAAGAGTTCGTCTATTTTTACTCCTTCCCATTCCATGTCGGCAAGCACTGTAATCAAAGGAATTTCAATTTCATCAAACAGTTTTTTTACACCGTTCTTTTCCAGTTCCGGATGAAAAATTTCTTTGAGTTGCAATGTGATATCAGCATCTTCGGCAGCGTAGTCAGCGATATCGGCAGGGTCGAGGTCAGCCATGCTGCCCTGTGTCTTCCCTTTTTTACCTATAAGTGTATCGATAGAAACAGGGGAATAACCGAGATAGATTTGACTGAGAAAATCCATGCCGTGTTTGCCATCAGGATTGATCAGGTAATGTGCCACCATCGTGTCGAAGATTTTATTCTTCACTTCAACACCATACTTGAACAACATTTTGTAATCGTATTTGTAATTCTGCGCAATCAGTTCTTTTTTAGCGTCACCAAAAACAGAACTGAATTTTTGAAGCAACGCTTTTGCGGCTATTTCATCTTTCGGTACGGCGACATACCAGGCCTCGTGTGCAGCTATCGCGAACGACATCCCAACCAATATTGCATTGATCGGTTCAATGTCACTCGTTTCTGTATCGAAGCAAAACGAATCAGCCTTCGTTAATTTTTCAATGAGTACATCTACATCTGCATCATCAATGACTAGATGGTAATTGTGCGGAACATCATCGATTGATTTTAGAGTAGATGGTGTCTCTGCTTCTTTTTGCGCAGCAGTTTCAAGCTCTTCGGTTGAAAAAAGCTCACCTTGTTTTGCTACGAATGTGTTGCCATTTTCTCCAAGCACTCTTTTCATTAACGTCCGAAATTCGAGCTCTTCAAACACATCACGAATCTTCTCTTTGTCGATGTCTTTGACCTGAAGTTTACCCTCTTCGAATTCTACCGGCGCATCGAGGACGATCGTTGCAAGTTTTTTGGAAAGCAGCGCAATTTCATGGCTTTTCTCCACAGTTTCTTTTTGCTTGCCTTTGAGTTTATCTGTATTGGCGAGCAGACCTTCAACTGAGCCAAATTGCTGAACAAGTTTCGTGGCCGTTTTTTCCCCTATTCCATAGATACCCGGAATGTTGTCAACTGCGTCACCCATCATTCCCAGAATATCGATCAGTTGTTCTACGCGCTCAATTCCATATTTCTCGCACACTTCGGGGATACCGAGGATTTCAACATCACCTCCGGACCTGCCGGGTTTGTACACGAAAATGTTATCACTTACCAGCTGACCGTAATCCTTATCACTGGTCATCATATAGGTAAGGAAACCATGCTGTTCTGCCTTTTTGGCGAGCGTTCCAATGACATCATCTGCCTCGAATCTATCGATTTGGTAAACAGGAATATTCAATCCTTCAATGATTCTGACGATATAAGGAAACGCAAGTTTGATGTCTTCCGGAGTTTCCTCACGCTGTGCTTTATATTCCGGGTACTCTTCCACACGAAAAGTTTCTCCATGGGGATCGAAAACGACGGCCATGTGCGACGGTTTTTCATTGTTGAGTATATCCAAAAGCACATTCGTAAAACCGAACATGGCTGATGTGTTCAATCCTTTAGAATTGATTCTCGGATTCTTGATAAATGCGTAGTAAGCCCGAAATATCAGTGCATAGGCATCGAGGAGGAAGAGTTTTTTGTCTGATTCTTTTGAATTCATAGTCGAAAAAATGGGAAGCGAAGTAAGTGATTTGAGAACCGTTTTGTTCTTTTTCTGAAGAGGGAACGTGTCCGTTCATCAGAAGTATAGTGAAATCAGTGTTTTAGGCGATAAATACGGCTGGTAAAGCCTGTCAGTCTTGAACTTCTAAGCTGACTTTCCCAGTTTAGCCAAAAAAATTAACATACGGTTAAAGAAATATGCTTTCTTTGCTTAAGGGTACTTCTAAAAACCTGTTTTATGAATCGCGATAGGTCATTTTGCCGAAGACGAGGAAAATCGAAGATGCATAGCTTGAGCTATGGAACTCAGATTTGACGAAGCATTCGGCAAAATGAGCATCGAAACAAATGATTAAAATAGAGCAAAATTCATATTTGGTCGATTCATGAAAGAGGTTTTTAGCAGTGCCCTTAACTCCCCGCAAATAAGGTTCACCAATTTCTAAACAAATTCAGATGATGAGACGTCTACTATTCTCGTTGGCAATTATTGCCTTTTCATGTTTCAGCTCAAGTGCGCAAACCCCTACCAATGACGTATGCGCCAACTCTTTGCCGATAGTCATAAATGGTGGCTACATCACCGTCAGTAATGCCAACACTGTTACCAACGGTCCGAATCCCAGCTGTGGTGGAAGTACATTGATCAAAGATGTTTGGTATCACTTTGTGTATACCGGCGGTACTGTGATTATTGAAACACAACTCGGCACCAATACAGACACAAGACTTGCAGTTTACAACAGTTGTGGCGGGACAATGATATCGTGTAATGATGATTACGGTGGAACATACAGATCATGGATTTCACTGACATGCACACAACTAACCGTTGGCAATACCTATCGCATACAGGCAGGAGGTTATAACGCTGTCGCTGGAACATTTACGATGCAGGTTTCTGCTTCGGGAATTCTGGGTTGTACGGATGTTTCAGCAACCAATTATTTGCCCTGTGCAACGCAAAACAATGGTTCTTGTGTATATCCGATTCTGACTGCTCAATTCAATTATGCACCAACCGGCACAAATTGTTTGAACATACAATATACAAGTACGAGCTCCGGAAATATTACAGGCTACAATTGGTCCTTCCCCGGTGGTTCCCCATCG
>JAYTMF010000195.1:0-11753 GCA_043728755.1 Flavobacteriales bacterium | reverse complement strand
TGTTGAGTGCAGTCACAAGCATGAGTGAACTATCCACCAGATATTGAATGCGCTCATAGTTCGGCTCTATGCCCGAAGCACAATGCTCATCAAAAGACTTACAAGCATCACCGAGTAATTCAGCGCTCTGTAAAAAGTTGTAGGCCATCATCGGTTTGAACACATTGAGTTCGTAGTGACCTTGCGATCCACCAATGGTGATCGCTACATCATTTCCCATCACCTGTGCGCATACCATGGTGAGAGCTTCGCATTGTGTGGGATTTACTTTTCCGGGCATGATGCTCGAACCCGGCTCATTTTCAGGAATGTGTATTTCACCGATGCCGCTTCTCGGACCACTTGCCATCATGCGGATGTCGTTGGCAATTTTGTTGAGAGAAACAGCGAGTTGTTTCAAAGAACCATGCGATTCAACAATGCCATCGTGTGCTGCGAGCGCTTCGAATTTGTTGGGAGCAGTTGTGAAAGGAAGACCGCTTAACTGCGCAATTTTTTTCGCCACGAGTTCTGCGTAGCCTTTTGGGGCGTTCAGTCCGGTACCCACTGCTGTGCCACCTAATGCGATTTCACCCAGATGCGAAAGTGTATTTCTCACTGCGCGCAATCCGTGATCGAGTTGAGCCACATAACCACTGAGTTCTTGTCCGAGTGTGATAGGAGTGGCATCCATCAAATGTGTTCTTCCGATCTTCACAACATTCATGAACTCGGCGCTTTTTTTCTTGAGCGTATCACGCAATTGTTCAACACCGGGAATGGTTTTGTTGACTACTGCTTCATAAGCAGCAACGTGCATTGCAGTGGGGTAAGTATCATTGGATGACTGTGATTTATTGACGTCGTCGTTGGCACCGAGCAACATATTCGTGTCCCCGAGTTTGCCACCGGAAATGACATGCGCGCGGTTCGCGATCACCTCGTTGAGATTCATATTGCTTTGAGTGCCCGAACCTGTTTGCCATATCACCAAAGGAAATTGGTCATCGAGTTTGCCGGCGAGAATTTCATCACACACAGCACTGATTGCATCGCGTTTGTCTTCCGGTAGAACGCCAAGTTCGCAATTGGTGTGTGCGGCAGCTTTTTTCAAAATGGCGAAAGCGCGGATGATTTCCTTCGGCATGGAAGCTTCAGGCCCGATCTTAAAATTGTTGCGCGAACGTTCCGTCTGAGCTCCCCAGTAGGCGTTTGCAGGGACTTTCACGTCGCCCATAGTATCTTTCTCTGTTCTATATAACATTTGAAGATTTTTTGAATTGTTGATTTGGAGATTAGGTCTCGCTTGAACTATTGAACGATTTTTGTGTTAATGCCAATGATCTTGATTTGTCTATAAATATGCTATCAGCGAGTGTCTTTCTAGATATTGACATGATTGATAAAATTTCTTCTCGTTTGCGCTATAGTTTTCTAAAATTAACAGCGTTGTGTCCCTGAGTTTTTTCAATTACTTCCAACCAGAACAATGTTTGAACGGCTACTTCAACAACAATGCACATTTTTGAGTAGAATGCTTTATCAGAGCCAGCCCGACAAGCCGCTCGATAATTCGCGGTATCAGAGGATGAACATCTACCTAATTGTTTCTTGATGTTGCGAAGCTCATCGTTGCTATTGATTGTCCGTATAAAAAAGAGCATATCGAAATAAAATTGTTTTGTTCGGTTTTTGAGTGTTTCGGCATTCATTAACTATAAAAATATTGTGCCGTCAACACAGAAAAATTATGCTTCATAGGCATAAATCTCTAAATAACTCAATAACTCAATCACCCCATCCCCAACTTTTCACACCTCTGCTCCTTTGCCTTGCTGCATCAAAAACCCTTTCAAGAACTCATCGATATATCCGTCCATTACTGCATCTACATCCGATGTTTCCACACCGGTGCGAACATCTTTGACGAGTTTGTATGGCTGCATGACATAGTTGCGGATTTGAGAACCCCATTCAATTTTTTTCTTTGTGGCTTCGATCTCACTTCGTGCTGCATTGCGTCGATCGAGCTCCATTTCATAGAGCTGCGACTTCAACAATTGCATTGCTTTTTCTTTATTTTGAAGTTGAGAACGCGTTTCCGTATTGTCGATGATGATACCCGTTGGCGCGTGGCGAAGACGCACACCTGTTTCCACCTTGTTTACGTTTTGTCCACCGGCGCCACCACTGCGAAAAGTATCCCAGGTGATGTCGGATGGATTGATAGCGATATCGATCGTATCATCGACGAGAGGGTAAACATAAACGCTGACGAATGAAGTATGTCTTCTGGCGTTGGAGTCGAATGGTGAAATGCGCACCAAACGGTGAACACCATTTTCGCCTTTGAGCATACCGAAAGCAAATGGACCTTCGAATTCGATGGTGCATTGTTTTACACCGGCCACATCACCTTCCTGCATATCGAGCTCCTTCACTTTGAACCCGTTTTTTTGCCCCCACATCACATACATGCGCAGCAGCATTCCCGCCCAGTCGCAGCTTTCGGTGCCACCGGCACCGGCTGTGATTTGAAGCACGGCACTGAGTCCGTCTTCTTCAGAACTGAGCATGTTTTTGAATTCGAGAGCTTCGATTCTTTGTTCAGCGAGTTTGTATTGCGCTTCGAGTTCTTCTTCGGTGGCTGCGCCTTCCTTAAAAAATTCGTGTAGAACTGTAAGATCATCAACAGCGGAGGAACATTCTGTGAATGCATCCGTCCATATTTTTTTGTTCCTGATCTGGCGCATCACTGCTTCCGCTTTTTTAGCGTCGTTCCAGAAATCCGGGTCTTGAGTAAGCTTTTCGTCTTCTTTGATCTGAAGTAGTTTCACATCCACGTCAAAGAAACCTCCCGAGCACGTCAACGCGCTCCTTCAGCTCACTGATAGCATCGATTGTAATAGCCATTGGTGTTTTATATTAAGCTGATAAAATAATTGCGGTCGCGAAATTAGACCATAGTCTTGAAAATGGCTAATTGTCGAGTTCGATCTTCGAAAGCAGGCGAATTCCAATCATTTCACCATCCACATATCACCGTTATTAACCCTTTATGTGTTGGCATATAGGATGGTGAGAAAATTCGATAATTTGGCAATCGAATCTTTTTAATCAATTCAAATAAAACAAAACATTATGGATGTTCTTGATCAACACGGCAGCGGGGAAACGGGTAAGTCACTTGAAACAGTATTGAATGACGGTTATCAGTTTGATCTAGGGAAGTATATCAATGAGGGTTTCAAACTTTTCGGCGGAGATGCCGGAATATATATCGCCTATACCATCGTATATTTTATCATCGCTGGTGTTACCAGTTCTATACCGATCGTGGGTTGGCTGGCGAGTCTTTTTATTGGACCGCCGTTGTTAGCCGGGTGGTATTTGTATGCGAGAAATCAGAAAAAGGGATTTAGTAAATCTTTTGGGAATTTTTTCGAAGCTTTCAAAATTCAATGGATGCAACTCGTCTTGCAAAGCCTTATATCCGCCATTTTTGTGGGAATCGCTGTTTCTATTGTCGTTCTTCCATTTTTCATTTCAATGATCGTAGATTTAATTGCTCACGCCAAAGAGTCACAACCCGTGACAGATCCGGAAGAAATGCAGGAGTTGCTGCTCAGTATGCTTACAGGTAAGGTAATATTGGGAATTGTACTCGCCGCCCTAGTTGGAGCAATGGTGTCTGTTTTATATGTGTTGGCGCCAATGTTCATCGTGTTCAGAGGAATGGGATTCTGGGAAGCGATGGAAGCAAGTCGGAAAGTAGTGACCAAGAATTACGGTCAATTTCTATTGTTCATGATCATCTTAATAGTGATAGGCATTGTCGGATTTATGATGTGTTGTGTGGGATTGCTTGCCGCAATCCCGGTAATTTATCTCGCGATATATTCTTCCTTTGAGGACATTCTGGGCAGCGGAGATGAACCGATAGTGGTCAACTAAAATAATCATCAAGCGCACCGACAATAAGGTCCATTGAGAATCCTTTTGCCAGTAAAAGACGTGTGAGTTTATACTTTTTCTGATAGAGCTGCAATCCTTTGAATTGCGGCTCTTTTCTTTGAATAAGATGCCGCATGTTTTTAATTGTTTCTGATTGATCGAGCTCTTTTACGGCATCCAGAATATTTCTTTCAGAAATTCCTTTGGCTTTCAATTGAGCCGTTATTTTATTTACTCCCCATTGATTAAATGTTGATTTGTCATGGACAAATGCCGCTGCGTATCGGCTTTCATTGAGCATTCCGGTACTAATGAGTTCTGAAATGAGCGATTCTCTTTCCGTCAAAGGGATGTGCCATTGAAGCAATTTATTGCGCACATCCCATTGGCAATGTTCAGCCTTATCGCAGTAGGCGATCATTTTTTGCCTCACGATTTTCGGGGGATATTTCCGCATGATTTTGCTCATTGATTGCTTGAAGATTGCAAACTAAGTCGTAAAATTGATCATACGAATCGTTTAAAGATTTGCACTTGTGCCCAAAGCTGGATTTAACAATTGAGAGTATAGAGCACTGTTTTCTCTCTTTTTACTTCGCAATGCTTTGTTTACTTTTGCGAACCTTTGAAAAATCGGAAGGAATTTGTAGTCTCGACCTAAGGAATTTTAAATGAAAAATCAACTGATTGAAAATCTGCGCGAGTTGCTGGCAACGGAAGACATATTGTCCATCCGCGATGCAGTTCGTGGAATCCGCAACAACTGGAAGGCGGAAACTGCCATAGAAAGACAAGTACAACAGGATGCATTCAAGGCTACTGAACCTGCTGAAGACGTCGAGTTCATCTATGAGGCGAACGAGCACGAACCGGCTTTCCAGGACTTGATGAAGTCGTATGAAGACCGCATCGAAGAGTACGGTAAGAAACTCGCTGTTGAACGCCAGAAGAATCTGGAGATTAAAGAAATTGTGCTGACAAACTTTGAGGCTTTAGTAAAGGTTGAGCAAAACATTGCCAAGGCGTTTTCTACCCATAAGACCTTGAAGGAAACATGGGACAATACCGGAGATGTACCCGGCGATAAATACCATGATCTGCATGAAAAATGGCAAAGACTCAATCACGAGTTTTTCTATAATATCAATATCTATAAGTCATTACAGGACCATGATCTGAAGATCAATCAGAAGAAGAAGGAAGAGATGATCGCTGAGGCGCAAGGCCTGGAAGCGGTAACGGTGATCAACGATCTTGAGGTACTCATTCGCAAGTATCAGCGTGAATGGCTCAATATCGGTCCATCTCCAAGAGAGACCTATAAAGAATTGGGCGATACTTTTTTCGCATTATTGCGCGATGCACAGACGCGTGTTCAGGCGCATTATGATGAGATTCATGCACACAGCGATGAGAATCTTGAAAAGAAGAAGGCTCTGTTGGAGAAGATGAAGGAGATTCTGGGAATGGAGATCACCAACGCATCTACTTGGAGCCGATGGACGGATGATGTTCTGAAGTTACAGGAGGAATGGAGAACGATAGGCTGGGCGCGTAAGAAGGAGAATGAAGAGGTTTGGCAGGAGTTCCGTGGTTTGTGCGATTTGTTTTTCAGTAGGCGCAACGCATTCATGGACACCAAACGTTCTACTTATAAAGAACACAAAGAGAAGAAGGAAGCATTGATAGAGAAGGCGAAGGAGTTGCAGAACAGTGACGACTGGAAAAACGCCACGGAAGGTTTCAAACAATTACAGGTAGAGTGGAAATCAGTAGGCTCTGCGGATCCTCGCGACGAACAAAGGCTCTGGCAGCGATTCCGCTCCATGTGCGATCATTTTTTTAGTCGTAAGAAGGAAAATTTCTCAAAACAAGTTGAAGAACAAAGGCAGAATCTCGCGTTGAAGGAAGATATGCTTCGTGAATTGGAAACTCTGGAAATGTCAGGCAACAAGGGCAGCGACCTTGCCGCATTGAAAGACATTGGTGAACGCTGGCATGGCGTAGGTTTTGTGCCACGAGAGAATGTGAAAGCAGTGATGGACAAATACAATCAATTGCTGGATCAGAGATATGCTCAAATCAACGCAGATCGTGAAGAGCGCGAGATGTCGAGTTTTCGCAACAGACTTGCCGATATCAAGGGAAGTGCAGATGGTGATTTTAAGTTGAAGCGCGAGAAGAGTTTTATGCGCGAGAAGATCGAGAAGTTGAAGCATGAAATTTCTCAGTATGAAAACAACATGGGCATCTTTACAGGCAAGGGCGCTGAGGCGTTGAGAAAAGATATCGAGAAGAAGATCAAGGCGACGGAGCGCGAAATCGACGACATCAAAAAGAAGATGGATCTGTTGAATGTATAAGTTGGTTTAGATCAGATGTGATGTTGTCCCACGCTGATTTGTGGAGTGTTTTCATCCTTATGATAAAGTTCTGTCCTCGCACTATGGCGATCACCGCATAATACCGATTGGACAAGTGTAATAGTCTAATCTTTGCTTCGCCAGACTGAACTAAACACTTGTATCCATCGGCATTTACCACTGTATGATTTCTCAAACATTGGCCCGTTTTATAAATCACATTGGTATAAGATACAATTGCAAAGTTGGATCTGTATTGATTTATTTAAAGCGATTATTACCCCTTTATTTTTCCAATAATATTCGTGCTGGAAAATCCTTGCACCAGAGGTATAGTCACCACCTGGCCACCTGCAGCATACACTTCAGCTGATCCCACAATGAATGTTTTCATAGACGGATTTTTTTCCATTGGATCGTAGTCACCGCCTTTTACAAGCACATTCGGAAGAATACTTTTGATGACTTCAATCGGTGTTTCATCCTTGAAAATTATTGTAGCATCTACACACCTCAGCGCGCCGATTACCAATGCTCTTGCCTTTTCCGGATTGATGGGGCGTTCGGGTCCTTTGTTTAATTTCTTAACAGAAGCATCATCATTGATAGCAACGATGAGCACATCACCCAGTGCTTTGGCTTTTTGCAGATAGTCCACATGACCGACATGAAGAATATCGAAGACACCATTGGTGAAGACAATTTTTTTGCCTGTTGATTTCCAATCCTGAACCTTGCGATTCAATTCTTCTATTTCTTGAAAATGATTCAGCGCTTTATCTTTTTGTGAGTGATGATAAAGAAACCAATGGCTCCGACGATAATGTCGAAAGTAGTTTTAACCGACCAAGAAATAAGCGCATAAATTTTACCAACAGCGCCATCATATCCAAGGGCCTGAAACCCGAGAATAGCCATTCCATGAAACGCACCTGCGCCACCGGGAGTTGGAACCAGCATTCCAAGGCTGCCGGCAGCCATGAAGAAAACGGTATCAGAAATAGTCATGTGTTGTGTCTCTCGAAGGGCCTGCATCGAGCAAAAAGTCATCAAGAGCCAGGCTCCCCATATCCCGAAGGAATACAACCAGAACAGGCCTTGTTGTCTGATTTTGTAAATTGTTTTCACTCCGTCGCCAATGCCTTTAAAAAATTCACGCGTTTTGCTGATCAAAGGAATATGACTGAAAAACCGCAGCGCAAAAAGAAAAAGTATCAGACCGACGATAGCGACACCAAGTATATAAAGAATTATTTTTCCTTTACCGGCATCCACTTTTGCGAACAATTCGTTGAGGGCGTCCGCCTTCAAAATGAATGCAGCGAGCATTAATAATCCAAGCAAAAGAAAATCGACAATACGTTCAAGAATGACTGTGCCGATCAATTTGTTTACAGGAATTTTTTCTGCGCGATTCAAAACCGTGCATCTGGCGAGCTCACCCGATCTAGGAACCAGATTATTCATGCAATAACCAAAAGCAACAGCGTGAATCGATGTCCAGATGTGGGCTTTGTATCCCATAGGTTCCAGCATAATGTTCCAACGGATACCACGCAAAATTGTAGCGCTATAGCCAATGGCAAATGATATCAGAATCCATATCCATTTCACGCCGGCAAGAGAAGGTTTGAGATCCTTTTCCCAACTGATGTCTTCATATAGAAAGTACATGAGAACCGTGGCTAAAGCAAGAAATATAACGTAAATGAATATTTGACGAGGAGTAATTTTCAAAGTGTGAATGTGTAAACGAGTATTGAATAAATAATGCGAGAAGATAATTGATGCGCAGTTGTCAAATCATGTGAGTTATTTTAATTTGTTGGTGGCGGTATCTGGAAAAATGATTTGTGGTTTGAATGTCAGCGCTTCTTCTCTTGTCACATGCGCATATGAAACCACAATGATCACATCGCCAACAGCCACTTTTCGTGCTGCCGGTCCATTAAGACAGATGATACCACTGCCTTTTTCACCGGTGATGATGTACGTGTCGAGTCGTTCACCATTCATGCAATTCAGCACTTGAACTTTTTCGCCTTCAATCATGTCGGCAGCATCCAGCAGAAGTTGATCAATGGTAATGCTCCCGATATAATTAAGGTCCGCTTGAGTAACTGTAACCCTATGGATTTTTGATTTAAGAACTTCCAACAACATGCTGCGAAGTTAAGACGCAGAATCAATGCAGAAAGAATTGTAGCGATCAGACACTGGCGCGTGTCACAGGGATTTATGATTTGATACATCGAAATAATGATTTCGTCTAAAACAATGGACTTGTTGTTCACCTTATAAGAGAGCGTCCGTAGAAAGCGATATGAATCATTGGTACAAAAGCTTAAAAATCACCGCCCTGACATTCGTTGCTGTATTGATCTGCACATCGGTTAATGCTCAGTGTCCGAGTGTTTACGATTTTTATGGCCAGGTCAATAACAATCCGTATTGGTATTCCTGTAGTGGAAACAGCTTCAGTTTTAACCTGAGTTCTCCCGACACATGGAATGGTTATAGTATCGATTGGGGTGATGGATCAGCGGTGACAGCGGGCGCTTCATGGAGTCCTCCAACATTTCAGACACACGTATATACGGCAGCGGTTGACACATTCACGGTGACGATCACCGAGACATCCACGGGATGCGTTGTGTCCGGAACAGTGGTGATGGAAAAGGCCTCGAGTGCGTCCATTCAAATACCCGTTGGTGGATTGACGCAAGCATGTGCACCGCAAATGATGGAGTTCATCAACTCATCAACGAACGTTTCAGAGACGACCATTTTTACGTGGAATTTTGGTGATGGATCACCCATTCTCACTTTCGATCATACCAATTGGTTGCAAACCATTCAACACACCTACGAGATTGGAACAGTCACTTGCGAAACGGTGGTTACACTCACCGCGCAGAATTATTGCAACACCGTTCAAGGTGGATTTTCAACAGCTACTTTCAATCCAATTCGCATCTGGGATCTCGATGATCCATCGATTACTGCATCAGCAACACTTTTGTGTTATCCCGATACGACAGTTACATTCACAAATACGACGTATCGCAATTGTCTTTTCCAGGGAAATATTTACCAGCGATATGAGTGGTGGAATTTTGGTGACTACTGGAATCTGGGCCACGATAGCATCATTGATTGGACCCCTTGGCCGCCAACATTTCCACGCACAATGCATTATCCCGGTATTGGTACTTACACTGTTCAAATGCTTGATAGCAATTTTTGTGGTATTGCACCAACGAGTATTCAGATACAAATCGTGCCTCCTCCGGTAGCGCAAATCGCTGCTACTCCCGATACCGTTTGCGTAGGTAGTCCAATTACGTTTTTACAACAAGCAACAGGAGGTGCCAATGTGCACAAATGGAATCTCGATATAGGTGCAGGTTGGATGAACACCGGGACAGGAAATATTACATACGTGTATACAACACCCGGAACTTACAACGTAGGAAGTATGGTGGGAATTTCCGGTGCGAATGGCTGTTCGGATACCGCCTGGGTGCAGGTGGTCGTCTTGCCTACTCCTACAGTAAGTATTACACCCAACAGTATTAACGGTTGCGATTCTATGAGTGTGGATTTTAATTCCCTTACGACGAATGCAAACAACTGGAATTGGACATTTGATGTGGCTCCGGTTACATTTTCCGGTCAAGATCCACTACCCGTCAATTACACTTCTCCGGGCAATTACAACGTAACACTCAACGTAAGTAGTAACAATGGATGCACTGCACAGGCAAGTAGAATAGTTCTCATACACCCTTCGCCGGTGGCGGATTTTAATGTGTTTAATCTATGCCAGGGAGCTGTTGCGAATTTTAATAATTTGTCGACGGTGCAACCCGGAGACAGCATTTATTCAAGCTTATGGAATTTTGGTGATGCCACGACATCAACACAATTTAGTCCCTCACACGTATACAATTCGATTGGAGATTTCGATGTCATACTAAATATCAATTCACAATATTGTTCAAGTGCAGACACCGTGATCGTCTCTGTCGAAGCTGCGCCGAATGCAGATATCAGCGCTGACGTCATTCAAGGTTGTTCGCCACTTGTTGTTCAATTCATCAACAACAGTGATTCAGCATCCGTGTACCACTGGACATTCAGCGACGGATATGAGACAGAAGTATTCGAGCCTTCACATACTTTTTTGAATAGCGGTTCAACCACCACCACATACATGATCACAATGACAGCATTGAATGCTTTCGGTTGTGGATCTGCAGATACAATGTATGTCACGGTGGTACCGGGCGCATCAGCCTCTTTTACTGACAACACGAATCCGCCGGGATGCAGTCCATTCGCAGCCATTTTTAATAATACCTCTCAGGGAGCAACAAGTTATTTATGGAATTTCGGCGACGGAACAACATCCAATCTTGTAAGTCCGACACATACCTATACGAACAATACAGGGGTGCTGGGAAATTACAATGTGACCTTGATCGCATACAACAACAATGGATGCAATGACACACTGATACGTCCAATCATGGTTTATCCCATTGCGAATTTTGACTTCACCATTTCCAGTTCACAAGGTTGTGCACCATTGACAGTCACAATGCCTTTCGTTTCTGGTATTCAAATTTTCAACTGGAGTTTTGGTGATGGATCAACATCACCTTTCGGAATTCCAACTCATACTTTTCAAAATGGAAGTGACACCAACGTAACATATACCGTGACATTGATTGGTGTCTCCGCCTTCGGATGTATTGATACAGCAACAGTACCTGTCACAGTATTTCCTTCACCTACTGCTCAATTCACAGTGAATACGAACTCGGGTTGCGGACCTTTAGAAGTTACTTTCAACAATATTTCTATCAATGGTGGCAACTATTTGTGGAACTATGGTGACGGTACAACATCTACCACAAGTAGCGCTTTCCACACACATGTCTTCACCAATACAGGGACAACAGTACTTACACGACAGGTCACATTATCGATCACTACTTCCAACGGATGTTCAAGTCAATATTCAATGGACATTCAGATCTATCCGGAAATAAGCGCGGATTTTGTGGCACCCGGAGTGTATTGTTCACCGGTCACTGTTACTTTCAGCAACACCAGTGTGAATACAGTTTCATATCAATGGGATTTTGGCAACGGGTTACAATCCGTTACCCAAAATCCAACATCTTTTTATTCCAACAACTCTGGAGATGTGATCATATATGACGTGGCATTGGTAGCGACATCCGTCTATGGATGTAGTGATACGGCATATCACAATGTCACTGTGAATCCGACTCCCGTCGCGGGATTTGTTCTTGACGCGCCCGCTGGTTGTGCGCCTGTTGTGGTTACCATCACGAACACTTCAGTGAATGCAGATGTTATAAGTTGGAATTATGGAGATGGAACAAGCTCTACGAATGCGGATACTGTGCATCAACATATTTATAA
>JAYTMF010000194.1:0-2945 GCA_043728755.1 Flavobacteriales bacterium | reverse complement strand
ATCTAAATCACTGTGCAGGGCGCGAGAAGTGCGTCTTTTTCAAGCGACAAAACAGACTATGGAGTATATATCATTACGAGTGTTACGCATCGTATGGATGGATTGGGCGGATACCAAAACAAATTCACAGCGATTCCGGGTGATTTGAAAGTGCCGCCTCACAATAAGAATTTTTCACGACCACAAATTGAAAATCAAATTGCAGTAGTGATCGACAACAAGGATCCGGATGGCGTAGGTAGAATCAAGGTGAGAATGTATTGGCAGAAGCAGGGCGAGTCGACGAATTGGATAAGATATCTAGCTTCACATGCAGGAAAGGATAGGGGATTTTATATGATCCCAGAAATTGATGATGAAGTGGTTGTAGCCTTTGAAAATGGCAATTTGAATATGCCATTCGCGATTGGTAGTATGTACCATGGAAAGGGAAATAGCGGTGATAAAATGGAAAACGACAACTACACGAAAACGATTCGTACAGTTAGCGGAAATGAAGTACTCTTCAGCGATAAGGGAGGCGAAGAATACATTCACATCTTTACCAAGGACAAAAAAAATGAAGTGCTCATCAGCATGAAAGATGATGGCATGATTCAAATTACCTCCAACAAGATGATTAAGATTGTTGCCAAAGAGGACATTGAAGTGAAGGCCAAGAACATGGTATTTTCGGCAGAGGAAAATATTGCATTCAAGGCGAAAGAGTTTAAGGTTGAAGCGCAGAGTTTGGTTCAAATTGATTCTTCAAAGGATTTGAAATTGAAAGGCGCATCAGTCACCTCTGAGGCCTCAAGCAGTTATTCAATGAAGAGCAATACCTCGATAGAAATTAAAGCGGGTACCACTTTAGAAGCCTCCGCTGGAGTGAAAGCGACGGTGAAAGGCAGTGCTCAGTTGGAGCTTTCCGGTGGTGCGCAGGCCACGTTGAAAGCAGCTATGGTAATGATCAATTAATTTATGGGTGCAGACAGATATTACAAATTCCCAATCAATTTTGACCGCCTAACACAGAAGGGCGAGCTTCCTACCTGTGGAATGGATAAGTCCATTGCGCAAAATATTTACCTCATCCTTACTTCTGAATTCGGCGAATACCGGTACGACGAAACTTATGGTTGTTCAGTGTGGGAGCATGATTTCGAGAACATCGTTTCCATTCATTCCTGGAAGGATAGAATGGCCCTAAGTATCAAGCAATCCCTTAACAATCATGAACAACGTCTCAGCAATATTATCGTGCGCATCGACATTGGTCAGGAAGAGTTGGTTGTTCACGGAAGAGAACACATCAACAGAATAAAAAAATGCATTGACATCACAGTAAGTGGAGTCATTGTCGAAACCAATCAACCATTTACCGCCTACAAGCAACGCCTATACATCAGCCCTTTTTCATTCGACTGAGTTGAATGCATGTTTTGATTGAATGATGATTATATGAGTATCAAAAGAGAAAACATACAGCAGAACAGAGAGAAAATCCGGGCAAGGATGATGCGCAACGCATCGGAATTGTGGGGACAGCCAAATGCCAGCATCGAATCGTTCGATCCACTCGTAGGTATGCTCATTGGAGCTTGTGCCACGGAATTGGAAAAAGTTTCCAACGACTTGCAGACTTCTCAATCCAGGGTGCTTGAGCGACTTGCGCATTTGTTGACACCTGAAGTATTAAAAGGCGCACGAGCTGCTCACGGTGTAGCTCATGCCACTTCGGTTGAGCCTACATCAATATTGAAAAGAGAAGCACAGTTTTTTCTGCAGAAGCGCGCTCCATCGAAGGAGAATACAACGCGCGAAGAATTCACGCAGGTTTTTTTTACGCCTGCTAAAGGTGTCAGAGTCTGGGATGGAGAAGTGAAATTTGTGGTGAGTGGATGTAGTGTGAACGCACTACAAAACGTGTTCGAAAGAGAAAAAGTAATCGACGGAAAAAGTGGTAAAAGTTTTCAACCAACCACGATGTATCTGGGAATAAGCGTGAGTCAACGACTGGACAGTATTAATGGAATGTCTTTCTATTTTGATTGGATCAATGATCCGGATAAGGCGCACTATTATCACCTGTTGCCACATACAAAATGGTTTTTGGACAACAGAGAATTAAACACCGAGTCAGGATTGAAGGATTTTGAAACCAAGAATACTTCAATCAATGATTTTGAGCTCGAACTCGAAAATGATCTATCTAAAATTGCCGAACGAAATGTCTCGCGCATATATAAAGATCGGTTCATCTCAATTGAAGATACCGAGAAGTTGAAAATGCGTGATATTTTGAAAAAGTATCCTTCCGATTTTAATGGGGTATTTCTTCTAGATGAATTGAGTGTGTTTGATGAAGAATTGTTGTGGTTGAAAGTTGAGTTTCCTCCTTCGATGAATTCGGATGCTCTGAAAGAAGCCATCTGTGCGATGAACTGCTTTCCGGTCATCAATCGCAGACTTCACGAATTTACCTACAGGTTGCAACCCAGCAACAATATTATTCCACTGAAAACAGAAGATGAATTGTTCTATAGCATTAAGTCTGTGAAGAATTCATCGTCCGAGGAATACATCATCAACTCTTCCAAGGATATGCAACGCGCCGATACCGGAACGTTTCTCCTTCGACAGGGTGGAGTGGAGCGATTCGACGCGCGCACAGCTTCCGAATTACTGAAGTACCTGATCGATTTGTTGCGCGATGAAAGTGCTTCATTTGCTGTATACGGCAATGATCTTTTGAACAACAATCTGCGCGAACTGCAGCAGATGATGAATACGCTATCGCAAAAAGTGGACAAGGCGGATGTAAATGAAGAGCAGGTTTCCTACCTTATTGTGAAGCCTAAAACCGCTATGGAAAATTTGTTTGTCGAATTCTGGGGTACCAACGGCGACTTCGGGAATTCCATTCGAGCGGGTGTGAAGTTGATTCCTTTCAGTGGATATGACGT
>JAYTMF010000193.1:0-3192 GCA_043728755.1 Flavobacteriales bacterium | reverse complement strand
CAATGGATCAGACTCGCCGGGATAAACAAACCGGGAAGGAATCGAATCGATTGCTGTGCCATCTCCTGAGTAACTCAATTGCTGTCCATTCTTCCATATTCCTCGCAAGTAGTTGAAGTAATCCTGGGATGAAATTGGAGTTCCATTTATACTATTCGAATTGTTGTTGTAATAAATTGTTCGACGCAGACCCATTTGTTCATTATCAATGATGCCATCTCCATAACCAATTCCGCAATGTTCATAAGGTACTCCTATTGAATCTGCAACATGAATAATAGTTGTGGTGAGCGGATTATCAAAATTATCAGCATCTTGAAAAGGACCTTGCAACAACATCATTGCCTGGCTCGGCAAATCCGAACCATAACCAGAAGATCCGAAAGATTCCTCATCTAAAGCATCACCGTTCAATGCAATCACAGCTCCATTCTGAACATCAGTTGCCACATAATCGTCAGATGGATTTCCAATATCTAAATCCAGCCAAATTCCGATGAATGAATCGATAAGTGTTTGTGTTCCCCTGTTGATGATTTTGTACTTTACAAAAACCGTTTTTTCAAATGCCTCATTTTGTGCTTCGTGTGTTGTAAACATCATTCCATGCACTTCAAGTCCTATTGCTTCAGCGCCAGACTCTGTGTGAATTCCACCCTTATCATTGAAAATAAAATAAGCACAATGCTCACCACAAAACAATGGATAGTCTCCATTCTCAACATCATAAACTCCATTGATGTTGTAGTCGAAAAATGGTGCGAGATAAAAAGATTGATTCATGGATATGTCACCATGAGCAGGCCATTGTGTCATCCACTGGGGAATTATATATCCGTTGGGGAAAACTGTCTCAGTGCTTTGTCCTGAATTCAAGAGATCATAATACAATTGATGCATTGCCACATCAGGAGCGTTGGCCATCCACACTTGATTATAGTCCAATTGAGTTTGTGCCGTGGTAGAAGCACTACCGTCCGTAGTGAGAGGTCCGCAAAACCAATCTGCTCCATTCGCTTGAAATTGCTCGGCAGCAAGTTTAAGGGTCTGGTTAAATGTTATACCTCCCACCCAAAGATTTCCGGCGTAGATGGTTTTCAATCCGCTTCCGCCAGGCACTTCAAAACCGGGTAATGTTGCGTCATTGAACGTGTTGAATAAATCTCCTGTAGAAGAGACATTGCAATGAACATCGTTAGAGTTCAATATTCCGATAGCTTGCTGTGCGTGAGAAACACATACAAAATTCAGAAATGTTACGAGTAAAATGTTACTATGCTTCATGCGATTTTGATTAAGTGTGAAGTGAAGTTAACCAAATCTTCAATGAGATGAATGCCTTAGACCAAACAAAATCTCTCATAAATAGCTGCCAAAAAACATCACTGAAGATTGATTCAATTAACGTATGAAGACATTAACGCATTCACCAAAAGCACTCTCCAATCAGCGACGCTACTCCTTTACAATCACCATCCTCCTCACCTCTTTTCCTTCATTCACTTGTAAAAAATAAATCCCCGAAGTCAAATGTGAAGTAGGGATGCGCGAACTCCCTCTTGCATTTCCACTCGTCACAATCTGACCTGTTGATGAAAATATGGAATAGTTCATCAAATCATTTGTAGCCGCTTGAATGGTGAAATAATCAGCAAACGGATTGGGATAAATCGCCACGTTCAACAATTCACTTGCAATGACTGCATTCGGAATAACCAACTCCGCGTGGATATCGTCAAGATTGATGGTATACCAATTCTGTGTTTCACGATAAACAAACGCCAAATAACATGCACCACCAGTAAGCGGCAACAATACGTTTTCAAAAGTGATATTGGATTGCGAAGGTTGATCGGTCATATTCATCACCTCAACATAATCACCATCGTTAGGATTGCGCGAACCATTGCTCATCCATACGCCGAAATAATCGACAGATAAATTCTGTTGAAAATAAAAATATCCTACCTCACAAGAAAGTTTTGCGTCGGCGGTGATGTTGAGTGGCGGTGAAGTGAGCCAGTCATACGTGGTATCAGTTGCATTTGCACCAACAGGATAGTCATGGGATGCTCGTCCGTTAGCACCTGACAGCACGCTCCAGTTGTAAAAATCAGTTTCTCCTAAACGGAACTCCTGCCATTGAAAAACTTCGATACTCGTTGTGAATCCCATGGTGTAAGGAAGGTTCTGCGACTGCCCGTTCACTTTAGAATTCAATAGGAGGATGGTACAAATAGCGATGGCTAATGTGTAAATTATTTTCATGGCAATGGATTTTAGATATTAGGGTCACCAAGTTAGGTCGCAATTCTTCTGATTATACATAGGCTACAATGTTAAATCTGATCATTGCGACAAATGAAAAGCAATGACTACGATACACCACATAGACAGACAGACTTTTTTAAACCCATTTGGAAATACCGATCAGTGACTTCTTTACTTATCAATTGAAAAATGGAAAAATGGAAAAATGGATTTTCTTGTCGCAAATGCTCACACCGTTTTTTTATTCGGGGAAAACACCCGCATTCACGGCGCTGTAGAAAATGTCATTCTGGTAAATCAGCGACCGCTCATACACTTTTTCATAAGGGCACTTCCAATAATACCAATGTATGATTTCTCAAACATTGGCCTGTTTTATAAATCACATTGGTATTATTTGTTGGCTACAATAATTTTTTGTTGCGCTACATGCTGACCATTGGTACCTGTGATGAAATACATCCCTGTGGGCAGCGATGACATTTCAATAGTAAAATTATTGTCAGAATTCAAACGGAATGATCGTACCAACTGGCCCATTGCATTCATCAAATAGAATTCGCCTTCCACTTCCGATTTGATATTGAACACACCGTCGTTCGGGTTTGGATAAACTATCAATGTTGATTTTTCGCTTGAATTATTCAGCGACGATTCGCGATCAGATTGCTGCGACATACACGATGGCATGTTGACATTCATGGTCATGGTATTGGAGAAACCACATGCGTTATTGGCGCGCACCTTCACAGGACCACCTACAGATCCGAAGTTCACAACGATACTGTTGCCGGAAGTTGCAGACGTAATAATCGCGCCGATGGGTACCGTCCAGATGTATGTAAATGGCGAGATGTTCGGTGTGCTGTATATCACATTCGTCTGTCCCGGACACACCGTATTTGGTCCCGCTATCGACAA
>JAYTMF010000192.1:0-1034 GCA_043728755.1 Flavobacteriales bacterium | reverse complement strand
CCAAAAAGCCACCGTTGCCGAAATTCGACGCGGCGCGTGGTCAAAAAAATGGTGCAAAGTATTGATAGACAAAGCATTGCGTTTGTCCAAAGTGGCGGCAAAACGCGTCCATACTCAGCAACGACGATGCCGAGGGCGAAGGGTAAAAACAAGCGAACGAAGGGAATCTCCCGCCAATTAATCATCATCTTGGTTGTTTTAAAGTTCAATCCATGATGAATAGTGCTGTAATTTTATCTTAATGCGAAACGTAGGCAATCGTCGCAAAGCTGATTTTCACATCCGTCAACTGCTTCGAAATTGCGGCGGCACAGCTTTCGAGCGTCGCGCCCGACGTCATAACATCGTCAACAATAAGTACACTTTTTCCGCGCAAAAGCGTCGGATTTGCCAGTTCAAAAACGTCTTCGGTGTTGCTTAAACGCGCTGAACGGCTCATTTTAGTTTGGGAAATGGTCATTCTCATCTTGCGCAAAGCGGTCGTTTCAACGTCAACGTGCATCGCATCGGAAAGTCCATTTGCGAACATTTCGGCTTGATTGTAGCCGCGCCACCGTTGTTTTGTCGGATGCATTGGCACGGGAATAATGTAGTCGATGCCTTGAAATGGCGCAGAAATAGCGAGTTTTTCGCCTAAAAGACGTCCTAATTCAACGGCGGCTTCGCGCTTGTCGTTGTATTTTATCTGATGAATCAAATGCTGCGTTCGGCTTTTTGTTGTAAAAAAAAACAAAGCTGCCGCCGCTTCAAGCCGCACGCGTCCGTCAAAGCGCGCGGTGAACGTGTTGGCCGCTGTGTTGTGAAAATTGGCTTCAGGCAAGGTGATTTGACAATCAAGGCAAAGACATTGTTCGCTTTTCGGCAAAGGTTCTTCGCAGGCGATGCACAAACGCGGAAAAAAGAGCGTGACAAAATCCGCCCAAAGGTTGAGAATAGGATGTAGGATTTTCAAAATAGGGTACGTTTACAGGGTTTTAGACATGGTTTTTTATTTAATATCGCTCAAGTCGGAAATGACGCTTTATAATTTAGAA
>JAYTMF010000191.1:0-2746 GCA_043728755.1 Flavobacteriales bacterium | reverse complement strand
TCTTCCCAGTGATCATGCACTCATCACGGAAATCGTATTGCGCTACGATAAGTTCACGGGATTTCAGCAAAACGCATATGAAATAGCGCGACAATTGCGACTCGATTACATTCCGTATATAGACAAACGAGAAGCGTTCAAAAATCAGGGCGGATACAATCTCACAATTGGTTTTGAAAACAACATGTATTTCGGGATGAATTTATTTGAAGTGGGCAGGATCGATATGCAAAATCTCATTCATACCGGATTGGGAATGCCTTTTCATCAACCTCAATTGAAGCGCAGATATTCTGTCGTCTACGGCTATCGTGCTTTCAATTCCAAAACAATCGACTGACCAGATGAGAAAAATTACAATAACATTCTTGGCCGCACTCATCTTGTGTGGTTGCAGCAATTATCGCAAAACTTTCGATGGCAAGGCACCCTCTAATAAATATAAGGAAATTGGCCCTAAAAGAATAGTTCGAACCAACACTGCTTCTGTGTATAGTTTTCGCGTTTGCGAAGGACATGGATTGTACAAAGAAAAACAAGACGTCAATCACCAGTCACATTATGTTGTTCAAGAAGTGCCTCTGCGGATTTATTACAATTATGCCAACGCAGGAGTTTGTGAGGATTGCATTTTGGTAGAAGAAACATATGTGATGTTCGACAGCCTTAACGTAACCGGTGTGAGCAATGGAAAACTAGTTTATGTAGCAACACACAAGACATTCGACAGATTCAAATTAGATAAAGAATCGGGAATGCAAAAGGTTGACACAATGGCTGAAACTAGATCCGGCGACATCAGGCAATATTATACAGATGCTAAAAAGCGCATCAATCTTGCGACAGCATTTGAAATCATGCAAGGTCGATGGATTATGCTTGACTCCGGTAAACTCATGCTAAATATACCCAATGAATCCGATGCGGGTTTTTATACTATATACGCTGAAAAGTCATTGAAGGCCAACAACGAAATCGTCTTCAAACAAATCACCAATCCTACCATCGACAAATACTCGTCAACCAAATCGGGAAAAGAGATGGCGGTAGAGATCAATTCGGCCATTCGATTCGAGAATGACACCAGTGGGTTGACATTTCATAAAATAAATCCGAATAGAAAAATCATTGCTGATTTTGCAGACCCCGGCCTTCATGAAAAAACAATACAGCGATTGGAAACTTGCATCCAGCGCAAGGAAGCAAAAAGAAAAAATTGCGACAAGCCAAAAGAAAAAATAAATGCGTTGAACAAGTTTGAAGATCAATTTAGAACGGTGCTTGTTGACATGGAAAGTAAAGCGCGCCATGCCTATAACGCCGAGCGATCAGAAGGAATTCGCAAAGACTCGTTGCATAGAATCCTCACCTATGCCAACTGGTTCAACACACATTTTGAAAAATCAAATTTCACAGTGGACAGTTTGGAATTTGGCAAATTGAAAAAAGGTTGTAAAACAAAACATTACCTCAAAGCATGGTGTAGCGATTATAAAATGGACAACGAAGGAGAAAAACTGAACGACAATATCAGTACAGTACTTGGGGATTTCAGCACTGCAGAGAAAGAGGCAAAATACATCGTTGAGTTCTTCTCGATGAAAGAAGGAAAGCGCAAAGTACAGATCAGAGAAATGATCAAGATGGTCACCAACGCGAAAATTCAAAACTCCGAATTATACATTGATCATCTCAGTGAATTGGAAATTTCGCATGTGCACTGCCACTATTTTAAAGAACACAAGAAGTTGTATCTGCTAGACTGAAAACATTTGCCATACACCACTGTATGTTTTGACTTTAATTTCGTAGCATCAAATTCAAAACAATCACATAAAAGTAAAAAAAACGCAATGATATAATACCGATTGGACAAGTGTAATAGTCCAATCTTTGTTTCGCCAGATTGAACTAAACACTTGTATCCATCGGCATTTACCACTGTATGATTTCTCAAACATTGGCCTGTTTTATAAATCACATTGGTATAACATCCTCAACGACTGCGCTTCAGTGGTGATCAAAGATCTCAAAGTAAAGGGATCTTCATTGATAGTGAAACAGGGCACCGTGGTCAAAAAAAATCGCCTCACCCATGACGAAGATGAAGTCAATTGCAAGGTGAATGGATCGAGTATAATGTTGCGAACGGAGTTCTTGTTCAAAGCGTAGAAGAGCGCATTCCTCATTTTCATTCTGCTTCTACATCTCGCTCCTTTCTTATTTTCTTAAAAAGCGCCATCCATAGAATAATTCACACCGTTAACATGCATGGTTTCTAAGTTAAAAAAAAGGAAAAGCAGAATGAGAATAAAGATTTGAGAGAATTACTAAACAGATGAGTTCAATATTTAAAAGAGTGGACTTCCTCATTTTCATTCAGCTTCTGCATCTCACTCTTTTCTTATTTTCTTAAAAAGTTCCATCCATAGAATAATTCACACCGTTAGCATGCGTGGTTCCTAAGTTAAAAGTAGGAAAAGCAGAATGAGAATGAAGATTTGAAGGGCGCTCCATTAACTCAAGAACTCGACCCCATCATACTTCAACACAATCTCATTGAGCTTAGAAAGAATTTCCTGCGGCTCATGAGTCGTCACCAGTTGCATGCGGTCTTCTTTGAAGTGAGGAAGTCCTTTGAAATAGTTGCTGTAATGTCTGCGCATTTCAAGGACACCGAGAACAGTACCCTTCCATTTCAATGAAAATTCAAAGTGTTCGCGGCAAGCTTCAGCGCGCTGTTGAA
>JAYTMF010000190.1:0-4613 GCA_043728755.1 Flavobacteriales bacterium | reverse complement strand
AACGGACGAAGCTTTCGTTTGAAGTTTTTCAGCAAGAGCGGTCGTGCTAACATGGTTCGCATGCTGCTCCGATAAAGTGAATATCGCTTTCAAGTAATTGTCTGTAGATTCTGACATAGCTAGTCTTATTCCGATTGAACAAGTGTAATAGTCCAATCTATGCTTCGCCAGATTGAACGAAACACTTGTATCCATCGGCATTTACCAATGTATGATTTCTCAAACATTGGCTAGTTTTAGAAATCACATTGGTATTAGATGTAAATGTATGAAAATGTTGTGCGCCTATAAAAATTTATTTAGACTAGTCTAAATATTGGCGCACGTTTTCCTTTTTTTTGAAACCGATTTAACCTGAATGTCGAAATCTAATTGTACTTTTCACAAGCATAATGAAGAGACTCTTTTTAGTTCGCCATGCAAAATCTGATTGGTCAGAACCCGCACTTTCTGATTTTGAACGCCCGCTCAATGCGCGTGGTCTGCGAGATGCGCCTTTTATGGCTGCGAAGCTGGCAGAGCGAATGGACGATGCTTTAACCATAGTTTCCAGTCCGGCCAACCGGGCAATAAGTACCGCCAGGTATTTCGCAAAAGCATTGAAGATAAATGAGAAGGATATACGTCTGGAAAAAAATATTTATGAAGCGGCTTACACACAGTTGCTTGACATTGTCAATGGCATGGATGAGAAATTTTCCACTGTCATACTTGTTGGTCACAATCCTGGATTCTCGCTGCTGTCCACATATCTTTCGGGAAAATTGATCGATTTGCCTACCTGTGGAATAGCGGAAATTGTTTTTGAATTGGAGAGTTGGAAGTTGGTCTCAGGTTCGTCGGGAATTCTCAAGAAGTTTGACTATCCGAAAAAATTCACATAGATGAAAACGTTACCTCAGAACTAGAGAATTATTTTCACCAGGCTCATTGTTTTGGTTTTGGCATTTCTGGTTTATGTTTTCAGATCCATCGTCACCTATGTCATCATTGCAATCTTAATCTCCTATATCTGTGAACCTGTTTCAAGGCTTCTGAAAAAAGTTAGGATGGGCAAATTCAATCTTCCGTTCTGGATCAGGGCACTGACCGTACTGGGAATATTCGTTGTCGTGTTCTCAGGTATTTTCATCTTGTTGACGCCCTAGGTCAAAGATGAAATTTCGATGAGCTCTCAAATTGATCCAGTATCAATTTCAGACAAGGTTCAACAACAATTGTATGGATGGCAGCTGAGTTCGAATACGAATTTACTGGTTAAGTCAAACTCACTGAATTGCTCATTTCATCTTGCTCAGTCTCTCTTCAGCTTTGAATGGTTTAAAGCTGTCTTCAACAATGTTTTCGGCTTTGTTGGCAAGGTGTTGGTGGGTGTATTTGCTGTTTTATTCATGTCTTTTTTTGCATTGAAAGATGGATTTTTATTTTCTCGTGTGGTATTTACACTCACTCCTGATCAGCACCTGGAGAAGATCAAAAGAATAATGGAACATTCGCACGATCTTCTGCGACGCCATTTTCTGGGTGTTGCACTTTAAAGTTTGATCATAGCTTTGATCGTAGGTATTTCATACCAATGTGATTTATAAAACAGGTCAATGTTTGAGAAATCATACAGTGGTAAATGCCGATGGAGACACGTGTTTCGTTCAATCTGGCTAAGCAAAGATTGGACTATTACACTTGTCCAATCGGTATTATGACTGAATTCAAAGCCGTTGAAGGCCTTACCCGAAATCTGTCTGATAATGAATAGCGTATTGTATGATTTGTTGAGAACTCAAAACGTCCATCCTGTGGGCGTTTCGGCAACTTTGTTGGGCCGAAGTAAAACTAAATCTTCATTCCCCTAAAAGTTTGACTTAGTTTTGAACCCCGTAATCCTATTCGCTTTTCAGCACTATTACGGCATGTCAGAAAACATCAAATATATCTTCGTCACAGGTGGTGTGACATCTTCTCTCGGTAAAGGAATTATTTCAGCTTCACTCGCAAAACTGCTTCAATCGCGCGGTTATCGTGTGACCATTCAAAAGCTGGATCCTTATATTAATATTGATCCGGGAACGTTGAATCCCTACGAGCATGGCGAGTGCTACGTGACGGAAGATGGCGCTGAAACGGATCTCGATTTGGGCCACTATGAGCGTTTTCTCAATGTTCCAACTTCGCAAGCCAACAACATCACTACAGGTCGCATATACCAAAGTGTCATTGATAAGGAACGGCGCGGCGAGTATTTGGGAAAAACCGTTCAGGTTATTCCTCATATCACCGACGAAATCAAACGTTGCATTCAAATTCTCGGCTCTAAAAGTGAGTTCGATTTTATCATTACTGAGATCGGAGGAACTGTAGGCGATATTGAATCTCTTCCCTATGTGGAGGCTGTCCGTCAAATGAAATGGGAAAAGGAAAATGATTGCATAGTCATTCACCTCACATTGATTCCATACCTCACTGCTGCTGGTGAATTGAAGACTAAACCCACACAACACTCAGTAAAAACATTGCTTGAAAACGGGGTGCAACCGGATATTCTTGTTTGCAGAACAGAGCACGCGCTGTCACCTCAAATTAGAAATAAGATCGCCAAGTTTTGCAACGTATCTCAGAATGCAGTCATTGAGAGTATTGATGCGGCTACGATCTACGATGTGCCCATGCTGATGCTGGAAGAGAAGTTAGATGAAGTGGTGCTTGAGAAATTGGGAGTGAAATCGAAGAAAAAGCCTGACATGAAGAAATGGATGGACTTTTTGCAGCGACACAAAAATCCAAAGGGAAAAGTCACTATCGCGTTGATTGGTAAATATGTTGAACTCAAAGATTCTTATAAATCCATAGCCGAAGCATTTATACATGCAGGTGCTGCAAATGAAGTGGCCGTGAATATTCGTTGGATCCATTCGGAAGAATTGACCACGCGCAATGCAATCGAAAAGCTCGCAGGTGTGGATGGTGTGCTTGTGGCTCCGGGTTTCGGATCACGCGGTATGGATGGCAAGCTGGAAGCCATCAAGTATGCTCGCGAAAACAAAATTCCTTTCTTCGGAATTTGTCTGGGTATGCAAATGGCCACTGTTGAGTTCGCACGAAACGTTCTCGGTTACGCGGATGCACATTCCACGGAAATGAAGGAATACACTGCTCATCCAGTCATTAGTTTGATGGCTGAACAAAAAAGTGTCGTGAACAAAGGAGGCACGATGCGACTGGGTAGTTATCCATGTCGATTGGTTGCAGGAAGCAAAGCATCAAAAGCTTATGGCGGAGTTGAAATGGTGGAAGAACGCCATCGCCATCGTTTTGAATTCAACAATGAATACAAGGAAGTTTTTGAAAGGGCCGGATACAAATGCACAGGTGTCAATCCTAACAGCAACCTGGTTGAGATCATCGAGCTAGACAATCACCCGTACTTCGTAGCTGCACAGTTTCACCCCGAATACAAAAGCACGGTGATGAATCCGCATCCGTTGTTTGTTTCGTTTGTCAAAGCCACAAAGAAGTTTCACGCTGTGCACGAAAAAAGCAGCGTTGAGGAAATGCACGGGGATTGACTTCAGATGTGATTGTAAAAATGTATCGCGCAGAAATACGTGCGCTTACTTCTTTTCTGTGGCTGCATGCACTGCAATCCAGAAGCAGAAAAAAACGATGCCCGCTTGTACTTCGAGAAATGATTCGAATAGAAAATTCATTCCACAGAGAATGATGAAGTTGATCATCAATGCATCGATGATTCTAAACGCGCCCAAAGCGACAACGCCAATTGTCAGCAACAAAAGCAATAAACCTATCCAGCCGTGTTCTGTTCCGGCCTGAAGAAATTGATTGTGCGCATTCAATAATTTTTCTGCCGCATAAGGCTCGTCCATTTCAATGTACTTCGTCACAAGTGCCGACTCACTGTCGCCCGTTCCAACTCCAGCGGGATTTTCTTTGAGGATAGCCCATGCTGCATGCCATGTCACAAAACGCAATTGCGTGCTTGATTTTGCTTCGACGACTACGGTGGAAGGTGTTTGTTGCGCTTCAATGTCACTCATCGCAGCATCCACGCGCACCAAGGCGCCAGGTGCGATTAATGTGGAGAGTACAAGGACTGCGATCGAAGCAGTTGCAACAGCGAAGATTTTTGCTGCCGGTTGTTTACTTCGAATATAAACCCACAACGTCATTACAATGGAAATGAATGCCGCCAACAATCCCGCTTTGGAGGCGAGCATGCTGATAAAGATGAGCATCATTGCTGCTGCGGTAAAATGGAGCCAGCGCTTGTAAAGCAAATATTCTTTCTGCGCCGCATTATTCATAAGGATGAAAAAGGCCATCGCTTGATAGGTGGCTGCATATGTGGGATGCAGAAAGATACCTAACTGCTGATACGTGAGATAGGCAATGTCGTGATGCAACGTGCTGCGATAAATACCGACACCAAAAGCAAGGAAGATGAAGGCAATGCTACCCCATACAAATGACATCACGATCAGTTGGAATTGATACTTGTTGATCGAAGGCATTAACCATGCGATCAATGGAAATGCGAAGAAGGAAAGTTTGATGCCCGTTTCATTCAAGCCTTCGTGTGGATGTTGCGACCAGGCCAA